>NZ_OY730244.1 GCF_963422545.1 uncultured Flavobacterium sp. | reverse complement strand
TTTAGAAATATATTAAAAATTAAACATTTAGGAACTGACCAGTTATTTACGAAAGTTTCAAAATAAGAATTTCAAATTAATATTTAAATTATGTAGTCCCTACGGGACAAAATATGGGGTGTTATTTTTTTTACCAACATTTAATCTTTACGAGATAGTTTTATGGATTAATCTTGATAAGAGATTGCATATTAGTTGTATAATTATAAAAAAAAGATACTCCGTTAGGAGTTAAATATTGGTAGAAAAAGAAATAATCGCCACAAGAAAATGTCCCATAGGGACTACATATTTTTTTGAAAAAAGGTCTAAAATTTTATTTTACGTTATAAATTTAATGATCATTTTAGCAAGTATCACGTTGCTTTTTGCAATTATATTCCGAACTTTACTTGGAGAAAACTTTAGAATCATTGAAATTTGTGGTAAATAACAATATTCAATACAAAATAAATAATATATGAAAATTGTAGCCTTTGGAGGAAGTAACAGTCAGCATTCAATCAATAAACATTTTGCAACTTATGCATCAAGTTTATTTGAAAATGCAGAAGTAGAAGTTTTAGACTTGAATGATTTTGCAATGCCATTATTTAGTGTCGATTTAGAAAAAGAAATCGGTCAGCATGAACTTGCAAAAGCATTTCTGGAAAAGATTGAAAGTGCTGATTTTTTGGTTGTTTCTTTAGCTGAAAATAACGGGAATTATTCTGCCGCATTCAAAAACCTTTTCGATTGGTGTTCCAGAATTATGAAAGAAATTTTTCAGCAAAAACCAATGTTGTTATTAGCAACTTCGCCCGGTGCAAGAGGAGGAGCTTCAGTTTTAGAAATTGCTAATAATGCTTTACCTAGATATGGAGCACAAATAAAAGCCACTTATTCATTGCCAACTTTTAATGCAAATTTTGACTTAATAGAAAATAAAATCTCAAATACGGAGTTAGATAAGGAATTAAAAGACATTATTAAGTCTATTTTTTAATCTATGACCCTAAAAAAGATTGCCTTTATATTTCTTTTCCTGAATTTTATTTTTCCGCATTCGTCGTATTCACAAAAGTACGATGCGATTGATAATATTGTACGGAAATACCCCAAACATTTTGATTCTACAGAAAGTCTGGCTGAGAGAATCGAAAAAGATTTTGCGAGTGAGCATGACAAAGCAAGAGCAATTTACAGCTGGATTGCTTTGAATATAAAGTATGACTATAAATCGTATCTGAATCCTCCAAAATCAACAAGATTTAGCTACAGAAACGAAGCTGAAAAACAGAAACAAATAGAAGCATTAAAGGATAAAACATGGCAAAAAGCCTTTGATTCTCAAAAAGCAGTTTGCGAAGGATTTACACTTTTATATCAGCATTTAGCATTTTTAGTTGGTTTAAAATCAGAGGTTATTCATGGTGATTCTAAACGATTATTAAGTGATGTTGGCCGTCAAAATTCGCAGTCAAACCATGCCTGGAACACAGTTCAAATAGATAGAAAGTGGATTCTGGTTGATGTAACCTGGGGACAAGGATATTATGACGGTAATAAAAAAATGATGGTAAATTATTTTAATTCCGTTTACTTTGATACAGATCCCAAGTACTTTTTTGCAAAGCATTTTCCCGATTCCGGAGTTTATTTAAATGAGAAATTAAGCAAGGACGATTTCTTAAACGGACCTTTGATTTTTGATGCAACAATTGAAGGAGATTACGATATTTTGAGTCCTAATTCAGGAATAATCGAAGCAAATGATGGAGATAAAATTACTTTTAGAATTAAAAATATTTCAAAAGCCGATACATTTTTTTATTTAAAAAGAGGCCAGCCTGCTAAAGTCGAAAATCCAAAAGAAGTTAGAGGATCATTAGAATTTCAGATTACTTATGATAAAAAAATGGGAGACTATATAACTTTCTTTTTATATCAAAATAGTATAGCTTCTTTTAAAATAGTGCCAAAATAGATATAACTGATTGTTTGTCTAAAGAGTTTTCTTCTTTTATCGAATTGGCGTACCTTAGCAATTAGGGTTTTGAAAATTAATACAGTTACCAGATTATGGAAACAACTTTCCTGAAATCAATTTTAGACAATGATTTCTATAAATTTACGATGCAGCATACCGTAATAAAACTTTTTCCAAAGGCAAGAGTTCGCTACGGTTTTATAAATAGAGGCAAACATGTTTTTCCGGAGGGTTTTGCTGATTTACTTCGAAAATCGGTTGATGCCATGGCTGACTTGCGATTAACAAAAGAAGAAAAACTCTATTTATCACATCATTGTCCTTATTTAGATCCTACATATTTTGATTTTTTGCAAGGTTATATTTATGATCCGTCAGAAGTTCAAATCAGTCAGGAAGGGTCTGATATAAAAGTTACTGTTGAGGGTTATTGGTATCGTACAATTTTATGGGAAGTGCCGTTGATGGCATTAATTTCGGAACTTTTTTATAAGTCCAATCATTTAATTCGTTTAAACGATGAAGCTGTAAAAGAGCTTACCAAAAACAAAATTGATAACTATAATAAGCTTGGAGTTTCGATTTTAGAATTTGGAACAAGACGTCGTCATTCTTACGATGTGCATGTTTTGATAAATGATACGTTACGAAATTTTGGTGCTGAAAGTTTTATAGGTACCAGTAATGTTCATTTTGCGATGGTCAATAACAAACGACCTTTAGGAACACATGCACATGAATGGTTCATGTTTCATGCTGCGCAATATGGTTTCAAAATGGCCAATTTAATGAGTCTTGAACATTGGACACAAGTTTATGGCGGTGATCTGGGTATTGCTTTGACAGATACTTATACTACTGAAATTTTCTTCAGCCAATTTGATAAAAAATACTCTAAACTTTTTGATGGAGTACGTCATGATAGCGGAGATCCAATTGAGTTTGCGCAAAAAGTAATTTCTCATTATAATAAAATGGGGATTGATCCACAATCTAAAGTGATTGTTTTCTCAGATTCTCTAAATTATGATAAAGTAAAAAACATAGCCGATTTTTGTAAAGATAAAATCAAAATGTCATTTGGAGTTGGAACCAATTTTACCAATGATGTAGGCTTGCCATCAATGAATATGGTTATAAAATTGACCGAAGTTAAACTTGAGAATAGACATTGGGAGGGAGTTGTAAAGCTTTCTGATGAGAAGAATAAAAATACGGGAACACCCGAAATGATTGATTTGGCAAGAGAAGTACTGGGAATCAAATAGTATTATTTTGTTTCAAAGCTGATTTTTTATATTTTTAACGGTCGTATTTTTTTAAAATCAATTTAAATAGAATTCAAAGCTGTTATTATTCATAACAAAAAAGAAATACGCTTTCATTTTTTGACTATAAATGGTACATTAGCCAAAAATCCAATTTACTTTATGCTAGAGCAAAATCAATATACCGAAGATAATATTCGATCACTCGATTGGAAAGAACATATCCGTATGCGTCCCGGAATGTATATCGGAAAATTGGGAGATGGATCTTCGCCGGATGATGGTATTTATATTCTGTTAAAAGAGGTTTTAGATAACTGTATCGATGAGTTTGTAATGGGCTCCGGAAAAACTATTGAGGTGACAATCAAAGATAAAACGGTTTCAGTTCGTGATTACGGACGTGGAATTCCGTTAGGAAAAGTGGTTGATGTTGTTTCGAAAATGAACACAGGAGGAAAGTACGATTCTAAAGCTTTCCAGAAATCAGTAGGTTTAAATGGTGTCGGAACAAAAGCAGTAAATGCTTTGTCTAACTATTTTCGTGTAGAATCTGTTCGTGATGATAAACAAAAAGGAGCAGAGTTTTCAGCAGGAAATCTGGTTCTTGAAGAAGATATAGTTGATACAACAAAGCGAAAAGGAACAAAAGTAACTTTTACGCCAGATGAAACCATCTTTAAAAATTACAAATTCCGTATGGAATATGTGATTAAAATGGTCAAAAACTATTGTTATCTAAACAATGGTTTAACGATTATTTTTAACGGAGAAAAATATATTTCTGAGAATGGTCTTCGTGATTTATTAGAAGAAACAATCAGCGAAGAAGATCTTGAATATCCAATTATTCACCTGAAAGATCATGATATCGAAATCGCTTTAACACATAGTAAAACGCAATACAGCGAAGAATATCACTCTTTTGTCAACGGTCAGAATACCACGCAAGGAGGAACGCACTTAGCTGCTTATAGAGAAGCAATTGTAAAAACCATTCGTGAGTTTTACAACAAAAACTTTGAAGCATCTGACGTTCGTAAATCGATTGTGAGTGCGATTAGTATTAAGGTGATGGAACCGGTTTTTGAATCGCAGACCAAAACCAAATTAGGTTCTACAGATATGGGTTCAGATGACGGAACTCCACCGGTTTCTGTACGTACGTTTGTAAACGATTTTATCAAGAATAAATTAGACAATTACTTACATAAAAACCCTCCAACTGCAGAAGCATTATTGCGTAAAATATTGCAAGCCGAAAGAGAGCGTAAAGAATTATCGGGAATTAGAAAACTGGCGACAGATCGCGCTAAAAAAGCCAATCTTCATAATAAAAAATTAAGAGATTGTCGTGCGCATCTTCCGGATACTAAAAATCCAAGAAACTTAGAAAGCACGCTTTTTATTACTGAGGGAGATTCGGCTTCCGGATCTATCACTAAATCGCGTGATGTGAATACACAAGCGGTTTTCAGTTTACGTGGTAAGCCTTTGAATTCATACGGAATGAGCAAGAAAATTGTGTATGAAAATGAGGAATTCAACTTGCTTCAGGCAGCTTTAGATATCGAAGACGGACTGGAAAAACTACGTTACAACAACATCGTAATCGCAACCGATGCTGATGTCGACGGAATGCACATTCGTTTGTTGTTAATTACTTTCTTTTTGCAGTTTTTCCCTGAATTAATCAAGGAAGGACATTTGTATATTTTGCAAACACCACTTTTCAGGGTTCGAAACAAGAAAGAAACCATCTATTGTTATTCTGAAGAAGAAAGAAGAGATGCCATCGAAAAATTAAAACCAAAACCGGAAATCACCCGATTTAAAGGTTTGGGAGAGATTTCGCCAGATGAGTTCAAGAATTTCATTGGAGAAACGATTCGCCTTGATCCAATTATGATGGATAAAAACACTTCGATTGAGCAATTGTTGTCTTTCTATATGGGAAAAAACACTCCGGACAGACAAGAATTTATCATCAAGAATTTGAAGGTGGAGTTGGATGTGGTTGAAGAGGAAGTTTAGAAGAAGAATAAAAGAATTATAGAAGAATTTTTTAGTAGTTATACTGAACAAAATATATGAAAGACGAAGAAGACGATAACATAATTCCAAACGACGACGAGAATAATTCTGAAGAAAATCAGCTTGACGACAATCAGGCTGGAGATGATGATGAAATTATCGATGTAGATGCTAAACATTTTGAAGGACAGCATTTTTACGAAAATCAAGAAGAAGAGGGACAGGACACGATTACGAAAGTAACCGGTATGTACAAAGACTGGTTCTTAGATTATGCTTCGTACGTAATTCTGGAGCGTGCTGTTCCGGCGATCGAAGATGGTTTTAAACCAGTTCAGCGTCGTATTATGCACTCTTTAAAAGAGTTGGATGATGGTCGTTATAATAAAGTTGCCAATGTTGTAGGACACACTATGCAGTATCACCCACACGGAGATGCGAGTATTGGTGATGCAATGGTGCAAATTGGTCAAAAAGATTTATTGATTGATTGCCAAGGAAACTGGGGAAATATTTTAACAGGCGATGGAGCTGCGGCTTCTCGTTACATTGAGGCACGTTTATCTAAATTTGCTTTGGAGGTTTTGTATTCTCCAAAAATTACCGATTGGGGCGTTTCGTATGACGGTCGTCGTGCAGAACCAAACAATCTTCCGGTAAAGTTTCCGTTGCTATTGGCACAAGGAGCAGAGGGAATCGCAGTTGGTCTTTCGACTAAAGTTCTTCCTCACAACTTTAATGAATTGATTGATGCATCTATCAAAATTCTAAAAGGAAAAGCTTTTACCTTATATCCTGATTTCATGACGCAAGGTATTGCCGATGTGTCAAATTATAATGACGGGTTACGTGGCGGACGTGTGCGTGTGCGTGCTAAAATTGCACAATTAGACAAAAATACATTGGTGATTACACAAATTCCGTTTTCAACCAATACAACGACTTTGATTGACAGTATTTTGAAAGCCAATGAAAAAGGTAAAATCAAAATCAAGAAAATTGAAGACAATACTGCTGCTGATGTAGAGATTTTAATTCATCTTTTCCCGGGTGTTTCTCCAGACAAAACAATAGACGCTTTGTTTGCTTTTACAGCTTGCGAAACTTCGGTAGCACCTTTAGGTTGTGTTATTGAAGATAACAAACCTTTGTTTATTGGAGTTTCTGAAATGTTGAAAATTTCAACACACAGAACCGTTGATTTACTTCGTCAGGAATTAGAAATTCAATTAGAAGAATTAAAAAATAAATGGCATTTCTCAACATTAGAGAAAATCTTCATTCGTGAAGAAATGTACATTGATTTCAAATTGTATTCAGATAGAGAATCCCTTTATAAATATTTGTACGACAGATTTGAGCCTTTCAAAAAATCATTTGTTAGAGAAATTAACGATGAGGATTTGCAAAGATTAACTCAGATTCCAATGATTCGTATTACACGTTTTGACTCTGATAAAGCCGATGATTTTATCGCTAAGTTAGAAGCCGAAATGAAGGAAGTAGAGTATAATTTAGAAAATCTAACTGATTTTGCGATTGCTTACTTTACTAAATTAAAGGAGAAATACGGAAAAGGCCGCGAGCGCCAAACAGAACTTCGTGTTTTTGATAATGTTGAGGCTACAAAAGTAGTTTTACGTAACACAAAACTTTATGTAAACCGTGAAGAAGGTTTTGTTGGAACAAGCTTGAAAAAAGATGAATACCTTACGGATTGTTCGGATATTGATGATGTTATTGTGTTTTTACGTGACGGAAAAATGCTTGTAACAAAAGTAGACGCTAAAACATTTGTGGGTAAAGATATTATTCACGTTGCGATTTTTGACAAGAGCGATAAACGTACGATTTACAACATGATTTATCGTGACGGAAAATCGGGCCCTTCATATATCAAACGTTTTAATGTTTCGGGAGTAACACGTGATAAACCTTATGATTTAACGAATGAAACGGCAGGTTCTCAAGTCGTTTATTTTTCACATAATCCAAATGGAGAAGCTGAGGTAATAACAATTTTATTACGCCAGATTGGAACTATCAAAAAATTGAAATTTGATATCGATTTTGCCAAATTAGCAATCAAAGGACGTGCTTCAAAAGGAAATTTAGTTACTAAATATCCAATCAAGAAAATCGAATTAAAAGAGAAAGGAATTTCGACTTTATTGCCAAGAAAAGTTTGGTTTGATGATACTGTAAAACGTCTAAACGTTGATGCAAGAGGAGAATTATTAGGCGAATTTAAACCAAGTGATAAAATCTTGATCATTAATCAAACCGGTAAATTGAAGGTTATTATTCCTGAATTATCAACCCATTTTGATGAGGATATGATTATCCTGGAGAAATTTAATCCTAAAAAACCAGTTTCGGCGATTTATTATGATGGAGAAAAAGAGCGATATTATTTGAAACGCTTTCTGGTTGAAACAGATAAAGAGGAAAGTTTTATAACTGACCACCCAAATTCTCAATTAGAAATTGTATCAACAGATTATCGTCCGGTAGCACAATTGGTTTATGCAAAAGTAAAAGGAGTTCAAAAGGAAGATTTACATATCGATGTAGAGGATTTTATTGCTATAAAAGGGCTTAAAGCATTAGGAAATCAACTAACAACTGAAAAGTTAAAACAAGTTAATCTTTTAGATCCTTTGCCTTATGAAGAACCTGTGGAAGAAGTTCCGGAAACACCGGAATTTACAGATGATGATTCGGTGGAAACAGAATTAGACGATGATGGACAAATAGGACTCGTTTTAGAGTAAAAATATAAACCGCTAAGATTTTTCTTAGCGGTTTTTTGTTTCAATTGCTTAAATTACCTTAAAGCTATATTTTTATAATTTATCATAGACTTCTTATTGCTATTCACTAGCCTAAATTTGTTTCTGAAAAGAATTACAAATTAAAAAAGGAGAATGAAAAATAAATTGATTTTTTTAATATTACTACTTTGCTCTTGTACTAATAAAGATGAATTGAATGGCTATGTTTATGATTATGATACAGAACTTCCTCTCAAAAATGTTTACATAGTTATTAATGACAATAAGACTCAAACAGATAGTACAGGTTTTTTTTGCATGAACATAAATTTAACTTCAGGCTGTAAAATAGTATTAAAAAAAGAAGGCTATACTGCTAAAGAAATCTACAGAAACCCAGATTCTCTAGGAAAATTTTCAAAGAGAAGTTTAAAGTATAATAGATTTTACATGTATAATAAAGAAAGTGATTTTTCTAAATAGATTCCAAAAAGAACTAATACTTAAACAGAGAATTCAAGCTAATTGCTTTTTTCTCTCTCAACTTCTTCACAATTTTTAAAAATGCAATTGCCGTTATATAAGCGTCACCCAAAGCAGTATGTCGGTCTTTTTTAGAAATGTCAAATTTATCTGCAAGATCATCTAGAGTATAGTGGTCTTTTCGTTCGAATAAGTGAGACTTAATCAAAGTCTTTTTATGCAAATAAGCTGTATCTAAAGTTTTGTTGGTAAGTTGAGGAAGATTATTTCTTTCTAAAGCTCTATTAATCATTGTAACATCAAAAATGGTGTGATGTGCAATAATAATTGAATCTCCAAGAAAAGATAAAAATTGTTCTAAAGCCTCTAATTCAGAAGGACGTTTAATAATAAAATCTCTCAAAATTCCATGAATCTGGGCTGTAGATTTATCATAATGATCTTGTTGCAGATAAATCTCAAAACTATTTTGAACCGAGATTATTCCGTTTTGAAGAACCAGAGCGCCAATACATAAAATGCGATCATTTTCATAATCAAATCCTGTCGTTTCAGTATCCAGAACAACAAATCGGGTTTCTTCGATAGTAATATTTTCATCGAAGAGATTTTCTTCTTTTTTCCAAAAATTAAATAAATCCATCGTTATACCAAATTTGAAATATTGAAACGAACCGAAATAAGTTCCTGAAGCTCTTTAATCGTTTTGAAAGTTCGTTTCAGCTTGATTTTTTCCATTTTAGATAAAGATTCCAAAGCGATAAACTGTCCCGAATCGTGATGTAAAAGTCCCTGCTTTGTTCTGAATTTCAATAAAGCTTTAAACGAATAAGAACACGATAAATACAACTCGCTATTATTTGGTTCCAGTTCTGCCAGTTTTTCAAAACGTTCTGCAGTATTACTGATTGATTTAACTGAATGCGATAAAATTAAAACACGCGCCGCATCCGTTAAAGGCATTAAAGCCCTTCTTTTAATATCAAAATTGTCTTTATTGGCTCCGTCTTGTTCAACTAAAAATTGTCTAAAAAATCCTGTTGGCGACGGGCTTTGCAAAGCACCGCTTACTAAATGCATATAAAAAATAGGATTTGCTTTTACGTTTTCAAAAATTGAATCTGATAATTGACTAACTATTTCAGCATCTCCATAAGTCCTACTGTAATCAAAGAAAATAAAAGAAAGTAAAACTTCATTTTTTCCCGGATTCGTAATCCAATGATGCACTTGGTTTTTCCAATCGTCAAGACTCATACACCATTTGGGGTTAGAGGCCATCATTTCGGCAGGACAGTAATCGTAACCAATATCAAAAAGCCCTTTATTGACAAGTGCAGCAAATTTTAAAAAATATATTCGTGTTTCATCTCTAAAAACTTCATTTACATTTTCATAGACAATCGCATTATCCTGATCTGTATGTAGCATTTGTTCGCCTCGGCCCTGACTTCCAAGCGCCAGCCATGCAAACTTAACTGGTGGCGGACTACTCATTTTTTCTAAGCAAATTTCGATAACGCGTGTGGTACAGGCTTCATTCAGTTCTGTTATGATTTTAGCAATCAAAGTCATCGGAATATTTTGATCCAGATATCCCTGAAGCAATTGCATAATTCGGTTTCTGACCGGTTTTATTTCCTTTGCTTTTTTAGCTCTTTTCAAAGCTTTAATTAAAACAGCGGGATTATTTCCTAAAGCCACCATTACGTCGTGTTTCGATAAAATGCCAACTGCTTTGGTATTAACAGTCCCATCTTTGGTAAGACATAAATGACTGATATTGCTTTTCATCATTGCCATTTGTGCCTCGGTAACTGTCATTTTTTTAGGATACGTAATAACAGGTCTTGTCATTATGGTTTCGGCAGTAGTTGTTATCGGAAAATCGCCCGTAACAATTTTATTACGAAGATCTTTATCAGTCAAAATACCAATAGGCAGCATTTCATCTACGATTAATATAGCTCCGACTTTTTTCGTACTCATAATCCTTGCAATTTCCTTAACTGTTGTTGACGGACTGCAGGTCACAATTTTTTTAGAATACTTAATTGGAGTTAAGTCAAATGAATCATTGCCGGAATGACGGTTTTCATTCAGTAAATCGTCATCGCCATACAATTTATCTTTGTGAATCTCTGAATACGGATTTCTGGTATTTGAAGCGTAACTTTCGATCAGGAAATTTCCAATATTTCTATTTTCTAAGGCATAAGGTTTGAAAATGGCAATAGGAATCGCATATAAAATAGTTTCTTCATGCGCCACAGCTTCCATAATATAATTTTCCTGTGCCAAAAGCGGACGCAATCCAAAAATATCACCTTCGTCACACATATCCAAAACTGTATTTTTTGTGCTTTTCTTTAGCGCAACTGCACCTTTGTGAACCACATAAAATGAATCATGTGTTTGATCATTTTCGGCAAAAATAACGGCGTCTTTATCTTTGTAAACAATAGAAATTTGCTCTGAAAGTTTTTCAAGATCCTTTGAATGCAGGAAATTAAATGGCGGATAGTTTTTTAGAAAATCGGCAACTCTTTGCGAAATGGTATTTTTCATTTGGTTAGATTAGAGTTCTAAAATACTATTAAAAATAGAAATGTAAAAGAAACACCTTTAATTTTTGAGTTACAAAGAGACAAAGGTGCAAAGGTTCAAAGGTTTTTGAGGTGTGAGAATAAAAAACTTCGCGTCTTAGCGTCTTTGTGGCATAAAAAAAAGCCCCAATTATGGGACTTTAAATATTATTACTCGACTTTAAAAACTTTACCGCGTTGTTTTTGATCAGAACCAACCATTCCAAATTCAAAAGTATAAGAATCCTTAGAAGTCGTTAAAATCTTCATGCTGATTGCTTTTTCTTCGGCCATATTTTTTGGATGTTTCTTTTGCAAAATATACTCACAGTCACTTACCCAACGCACTGTTGAGGTATCTGTTTTTCCTTCAAAAGTTTCGATTTCGATACTATCTTTACGTTCAAAAAATGTTGTTTTTTTTACACCGTTTACGTCAAACTCAAACTTGAATTTACCATTTTTAAAATCTTTGCAATTGTGTTCAGCATCATAACAAGATACTAAGGCAAGTAACGGAAGTAAGAATATAATTTTTTTCATTTTTAAGTTTAAGTTATTGTTTTAGGAGCTAATCCTGCTGTCCGCTATATCTTTTGTGGCGAACCCCGCCACAAAAGGATGCCGCTTCCATCAGGGCTAGAAACATTTAGTATAAATAAGAAGCATTGTTCCAGTCGAGACAAAAAAGATATTTATAAAACACAGAAAAAATAAATTCTGTCTTCTATTCTTGTCAGCTTGCTCATCAGATAATTTTGTTCTGCCGAATTTAATTAAAATCCAGTACCAAAATCCTCCCATATAAGCATGATATTCGATCATTTCAATCTTTTTAATTCATCATCGGTAAAGTTCTTGATTTCTTTTTCTTTAGCAAACTTTTCGGCATTGTAATTTCCGGATTTATTTCTCGGAATTGATAAACTATCCCAACTGCTATTTTTTAATTGTTTGGCATAAAAAACGATTTGACCAATATGATATGGATAATGCGCCAATTGTCTATTTATGGCTTCAATAACCGTATGACCTTCATTGCGGATATATATAATATCTGAAAGTTGTTCCGGTTTTAAGTTGTTTAATGAATTGAGAAAACAATCCCAGCCTTTGTTCCAAATGATTAAAACTTCTTCTTTAGATTGTAAATCATTTTCAAATTCAGCATCACGATTACGCCATTCTTTTTCACCGTCAGTAGTCAGAAAATCTGTCCAGCGCGAAAGCATATTCCCCGAAATGTGCTTGATTATAGCCGCAATACTATTGCAGTCTTCATTTACAGAAACAAAAAGCTGATCAGGTTGTAATTGATCAATAGCTTTTTCGCCTAGCATTTTATAATATAAAAATTGTTTTTTAACGCTTTCTAAATAAGATTCAGTTGTGGTCATGATTATGCAATTGTATTAATTTGTTAGTTAAGTCAAAATGTTTTGTTTCTTCGCCACGAATTACACTAATTTACACTAATTTGTAAGTCTGCAAAAAAATAATTCGTGCTAATTCGTGAAATTTGTGGCGTTTATTTTAAATTATTTTGGATGCTAAACAATTTTAATATCATATTTATCTAAAAGTCCCACAATTTCCTGAGTCGAAAATTGCGCTTTTCTCATCGGATTAAATTCCGGATCAATTTTGTAATTGTATGCAGTTCTAAAATCGGCAGAAGCCAATTGTGTATCATTAAAAATAGCTCCTTCGAGATTACAATTATCAAAAACCGAACTCGTTAAGTTGGTTCCTATAAAAGTTACTTCTCTTACTGAGCAATTGATAAACTTGGTTTTAGGCATTTTTTTATTCGAAAAAATAGCATAATCCAAAGCGCTTTCTTCAAAATAAACCTGAAATAAAAAATCATCACATTCGTTAAAAGCAATTCCGAGAAGTTTGCAGTTTTTGAAAGTAACATTCTTTAAACTCGTACTAAACAAGCTTGTCATCGACAGATTGCAATCGATAAACTCGCAGTCTAAAAAAGTATTGTAAGCAAAATTGCTGTTGGAGAAATCACAGTTCTTAAAAACACAATCTTCAAACTCCCGATTGTTTATTTTTTTGTCAATATAGACTACTTTCTCGAAGGTTTTCTGAATGTGAATTAGACTTTCCATGAATGTTTTTTGTAAAAAAAAATAAGATTTTTTAATTTGAAGACCGGGTTTATTTAGAAGACTTTTTAGTCATTAAACAAACCCTTCATAATAGTTTTCAATCCGTAGAAGATTAAAAACATAGCACTCAAACAAGCCACAATTCCGATTCCTAAAACCAAATAATGCCAATTGGTATGCTGATTCATAAAAGCATTATAAATTAACGAAGGTCCAATAAATAATAATGGCAATGAACCTGTCAAATATTTAATTCCTTTTCCTAATAATTCTTTATTTGTTGCCATCTTTTTTTGTTTCAAGTCTTTTTTGTTTCAGGTTTCAAGTTTTTTGTTTCAGATCAAAACTTTGTGATCTTATCTTTGTCAAAGTTTTAAACTTTGACAAAGATTGCTCAGAAAACCTTGCGAACTTTGCGAATCCCGATAGCTATCGGGATTGTGTCTTTGCGGTTAAACCACATTTAACATCTCACCAAAACCTTTTACTTTTTATAATTATCGACAGCATTTCTCACGCTGCCATATTTTTTCAATAATTCAGATGCTTCTTCGTATGAAACCGGAATTTCTCCCATAATCATTTTAACGCCTCGATCAACCAGTTTGATATTACTCAACTGCATATCGACCATTTTGTTACCTTTTACTTTTCCAAGCTGAATCATTGCTGCAGTCGAAATCATATTTAGGACTAACTTTTGCGCTGTTCCGGCTTTCATTCTTGAGCTTCCGGTAATGAACTCAGGGCCAACAACTACTTCAACCGGAAATTTTGCAGTAAGTGCCAAAGGACTTCCCGCATTGTTAGTAATACATCCGGTAACGATATTATTTTGATTGCAGGTTTCTAAACCGCCAATAACATAAGGAGTAGTTCCAGAAGCTGCAATACCAATTACGACATCATGCTCGCTAATATTATTGGCTTGCAAATCGATCCAGGCTTGAGTTGCATTATCTTCGGCATTTTCTACAGCGCGACGAATTGCAGTGTCTCCGCCAGCAATAATTCCGTTTACCAAATCAAAAGGAACTCCAAATGTAGGAGGACATTCAGAAGCATCAACAACGCCCAGACGTCCTGATGTCCCGGCTCCGATGTAGAATAATCGTCCGCCTAATTTTAATTTTTCAACTACCTGAGCTACTAAAGTTTCGATTTGGGGTATCGCTTTTTCGACAGCATCAGGCACAGTTTTATCTTCCTGATTGATATTAGTAAGCAATTCATGAACAGACATTTTTTCTAAATGTTCGTATTTTGAAGCTTGTTCTGTGGTCTTTGTAAAGGTCATTTTTTCGTATAATTACTCTTGCCCAAAATTAATCTTTTTTATCGCAATTTTTCGAACCTTTTTAAAAGATCTAAAATATTATATTTGTTAAATATTAATAAATAAATGGATAAGTTAGGCTTTTTGGATGGCGTTGCTCGGATTGCTGTTTTTGTTTCGTTACTGCTTGCACTTTTTTTACTCACAGTAAAAACCGAAAATAAATTAGCAAATAGACTGTTTGCCTGCTTTATTATTTTTTCAGCAATTGATTTCAGTGGTCTTCTTGATTACTCATTTCCTTTGGAGTATGTAAATTTAGAGATTTTTAGATCTACAATCTGCTTACTGGAAATGCCTCTGATTTATCTTTATGTTTTAGCCGTTTGTTATTCTGATTTTCGATTAAAATGGAGGCATTTAATATACACACTTCCTTTTGTGGTTATGAATGTAGTTTTTATGCCGAGATTTTATTTACAATCAGGTATTGTAAAAGAACAGTTTATAGCGGTTTACAATCAAATGTCTGAAGTTTATTTTTTTCAGATTCTAATCGAACTTCAGTATTGGTTTTATATTATTAGTATCTTTTTAATTTTAAAAAAATACAGAGAAATTTATCTCGAAAATTATACCAATCCGAGTACTTCTACTTATAAATGGCTTTTTCAGATGAATTGTGTTTTTGCAGTGATGCATTCTATTACAGCTTCAAAAAATTTATTGCGGTACACAGCTTCCAGAGATACTTTTCTTTGGGGAAATGTTCTTATGGTAGTTATGGCTTTATGTGTAATATGCTGGTTTGTAATGAAAGCACTAAATCATCCGGAACTATTTAGAGGAATCAATTCTCAATTGCAATTGACGAAAGATTTTCTTCCTGAAGAGAATGATTCTGTAACCGAAGTAGTAAATAATCAGGACGAAGTTATTTCTGCTCAAATTTTGGCATTAAAAAATTATATGACGGAGAAGCAACCTTATCTTGATCCGTCGCTTACGATTCAGGAACTTGCTAATCAATTTAATGT
Organism: uncultured Flavobacterium sp.; assembly: GCF_963422545.1. Classification (NCBI taxonomy): domain Bacteria; kingdom Pseudomonadati; phylum Bacteroidota; class Flavobacteriia; order Flavobacteriales; family Flavobacteriaceae; genus Flavobacterium; species uncultured Flavobacterium sp. The sequence goes on along the minus strand of NZ_OY730244.1, from coordinate 88,112 downwards.
TCCGGTTCGTGATTTATCAATTTTGATTAACCATCATATGAATCAGCACTTTTTTGATTTTGTAAATGAATATCGCATTCAAAAAGCAATGAATATTTTAAAAGATCAATCAAAAAATCAGCTTACAGTTCTGGAAATTTTATACGAAGTAGGTTTTAATTCAAAATCTTCGTTTAATACTTCTTTTAAAAAACATACGAATTTAACGCCTACTGCTTATAGAAACGCTTTATAATGAGTGATTTGTAAAAAGTCGTACTTTGTGCTTAAAAAGTCGAACCAATTTCAGGAGTAGAAATTGGTTCGACTTTTTTTTGTCGGTCGCATCTGGAAAATTTCTAAGGCAACTTTGCTTCAAATTAATCGAACAAGTTAAAATTAGAAATTATGAAAACTGTAAACTTCCTTATCTTTTTACTATTGCCTTTATTTTGTTTAGCACAATCTTCTTTTAAATTAAATGGAAAAATATGGGATGGAAAAACGCCATTAGCATGGACGGATGTCGAAATATTAAATTCAGAGGGAAAAATCATAAACGGAGCCACAACTAAAGAAGATGGTAGTTTTGAATTGAATTTGAATGAAGGATCTTATAAAGTAAAAATTAGCCCAATTGGTTTTGCGGAATTTGAAAAGGAAATTTCGATCAAAAAAATCACAGATTTGGGCATAATTATTCTGAAAGAAACTGCTACAAACTTAGGAGAAGTTGTGATTAAAACCAAAAAGCCAACCGTTGAACAAAAAACAGATCGTTTGGTTTATAATCTTGAAAATAATGTAACAAATGTAGGCGGAGATGCTTTGAGTGCCATTAATACTGCACCGGGAGTTGTAGTGCAGAATAATGTAATTAATATTTTGGGGAAAGGTGCATCCCGAGTGATGATTGACGGACGTATGATTGCATTAACGGGCGAAGAACTGAATAATTTTTTGAAATCAATTTCGGCAGGTGATATCAAAAATATTGAGATTATAAGTAATCCACCGGCAAAATATGAGGCAGAAGGAACTGGCGGATTGATTAATATTATTATGAAAAAGGGGGCTCGTGATTCCTGGAAAAATACGACGACGGCTTCTTACGATCAAAATAAATATGGAATTTATACTTTGAGAAATAATTTCTTTTACAATAAAAAGAAGTTCCGTTTTTCTGCAAGTGTAAACGGAAAAACAGGATATAAAAATGTGGAGGAAGTTTCTAAGGTTTATTTTCAGGAAGGGATTTCTAATCTGGATGCTACGACAAAAGCAAAAAATGAAAGTTTATCAGGAAAGTTAGCTTTGGATTATGATTTTTCAGAAAGAACAACAGTTGGTTTTCAATTTGTAAATGATCGAAATAACCCGGATTTTAAATCTGATATTAGAATTGACAGATATAATACGCAAAATCAATTAGAAAATTATACGCTTAATAATAGCTTTGCAGACAAAGGATCGGGCAATCAGACTTATAATGTGCATTTGATTACAAAACTGGATTCGCTTAACCGAAAATTATCATTTGACGGGGATTACTTTAACTACAATTCAAAATTTGATCGAAATTTTACAGCTAATGATTATTTGCCAGATGGATCTTTTGTTGATGTAAATCAGTCTGGGAGAAATATCTCGAATCAGGATATTGATAATTGGAGTTTTAAAGCTGATATGGAACATCCGCTTAAGGGATTAAACTTGTCGTATGGTGCAAAAATAAGTTTTACAAACAGTAATAGTGATGTGGCTTATTTTAATACGATTACGGGAACTCCGGAATTAGATCCTTTACAATCAAACCGATTTAAATACACTGAAAATAATCAGGCAGTTTATATTAATGGTGATAAAAAGATTAATGAAAAATGGAATATTCAGTTAGGATTGCGACTTGAAAACACTAAAACAAACGGATTTTCGGAAACTTTAAATCAGGAAACAGTAAACAATTATTTAAAGTTGTTTCCAACGTTTTATGCGTCTTATAAGAAAAATGAAAACAATAGTTTTAGTTTGAATTATGGAAAAAGAATCAATAGATCTCGTTTTGACTTGTTGAATCCTTTTCGTATTTACATCAGCAGTAATAGTTATTCAGAAGGAAATCCATTTTTAAAACCTTCTTTTAGCGATAATTTTGAATTTGCACATTCGTATAATGAGATTTTAAGAACAAGTGTTTTTTTAAATGTGGTTACAGATGGTTATGGTGTGATTTTTACTGCGAATCCAGACACAAATACGCAAATTATAACGCGTGAAAATTATTTTAAAGGTTTGAATTATGGAATTGGTGAGACTTATTCTGCAAGTTTTGCAGATTGGTGGAGTAGTGAAAATACATTGTATTTTTTAGGATCAAAAACAGATTTTACAAATGATATAAAAGCTACACCAAAAAACAGTTTACAAGTTGAACTTTCTACAAACAATACTTTTTCATTGGGTAAAACAACAAAATTGCAAGTTGATTTTAGTTATAGTTCTCCTTATAAAAGTGGTTTGTATGAAGTAGGTTATGCTTCAAGTTTAAATATTGGTTTTAAACAAGATTTGTTTAATAAGAGTGTGCAAGTGGCATTTTTGGCAAATGATATTTTTAATACTTCTTATTTAAAAGATTTTGTTTCGGTTGTAAATGGTATAAAACAAGTGTATAATAATAATGAAAGTAATCGATTCGTTCGTTTATCTGTGGTTTATAATTTTGGAAACAAAAAAATAAAAGTGCAGGAGAGGGCTTTTGGAAATCAGGATGAGAAAAAGAGAACGGGGAATTAATTAGAAAATTAGTCAATTAGAAAATTAGATAATTTTTTATTCGAATTGTATAACTTGAAACTTGAAACCTGAAACTTTTTTTGCGTGAGGGATAGGAGGAAGCTACCGAAGTAGCCCGGATAGCCCGACAGCGTCCCGATAAGAGGGCGAATAAGCTCAAAGTAGATTTGCCCTCTTATCGGGATGGTGGCACGCTCTAATTATATAAAAAATGCCAGTAAAATTCCTAAAACAATCATCGAAACTTTGGCTATATTGAATTTATGTCCTTCGCTGCTTTCAAAAATAATAGTCGACGAAATATGGAATAAAATTCCAATTACAATGGCAGTTATTTCAGTATAATAGTCGTTTAAAAAAGACAAATATTTAGATGCAATTGTACCCAGAGGTGTCATAATAGCAAAGGTAATCATGAACATAAAAATGGCATTTTTACCCAGATTTGCATTGACGAAAAAAGTAGTCAGAATTACGGCAATTGGCAAATGATGAATGGCAATCCCAATGGCTAAATCGTGATGATGACTAACGGGAAAACCTTCTAAAAAAGCATGAATACACAAACTTATGAATAGTAGCCAGGGAATCTGAGACATTTGTGCATGTCCGTGAACGTGTCCGTGCTCTGCACCTTTTGAGAAAAACTCGAGTACGATCTGGAATAAAATCCCGACCATAATGAATAAACCAATATTATGATTGTGCGATTCGTAAACTTCCGGCAGCAAATGCATTACGGTTAACGATAGTAAAAATGAACCGCTAAATGCTAATAATAATTTTAGATTGGTTTTGTTTTTAGGTTTTAAAAACAAAGCCACAATATATCCTAAAAGTACAGAGAATAAGGGTAAAAGATAGTTCATATTTTGTTTAATCGGTTTTTGTTGTTTAATCGTTTAATCGCTGTATTTGTCTAATCGGTTGAACGGTTAAACAAATAAACGGTTTACCAAATTAAACCTATTTAAAAATCATGATTAATCGTTCGCTTTCGGTTTTATGGAATTTTTTGAGTTTATAGTCTCCAAAAATATCTAAAAGAAAAATTCCGGCTTCGGCCATTAATTCTTCAAAATCTTTCAAAGTTAAAGCTTTTACTTTTTCGGTAAAATGATAATTTTGGCCTTGATCTTCAAAATCTATTTCTTTAAAAATATGCCCGTCCTGAACGTATCTTTTGATTTTAAAATCGATTCCTTCAACGGTTTTTACTTCTTCAGGAACCAATGTTTCAATGACCTGATTTACATTCATGAAATCAATTACGGCAAAACCATATTCAGACAAGCTTGCTTTGATTGCTTTTAAGGTCGTTAAATTGTCATCGTCGTTTTCGAAATAGCCAAAACTGGTAAACAAATTAAAAATAGCATCAAATTTTTCTTCGAATGGCTCACGCATATCGTGCACTTTAAAATGCAGGCTCTCGTTGCTGTTTTTGCTGGCTTCGGCAATACTGTTTTCAGATAAATCAGCACCTAAAACATTAAAACCTAGTTGGTTTAAGTAAATAGAATGACGTCCTTTTCCGCAAGCTAAATCAAGTACTTTTGCTTTTTCAGGAAGGTTTAGATAATGTGTAAGATTATCCATAAAAATCTGCGCCTCTCGGTAGTTTCGGTCTTTATAAAGAATGTGATAATACGGAGTATCAAACCATGATGTGAACCAGTTTTGGGTGTTACGTTCCTGATTTGGTGTTGATGAGTTTGGTGCTTCAGACATTTATTCTATTTCAATTAATTCAAAGTACCGCAAATTTAGTGTATTTTTGCCGAAAAATAACTATTTCACTGCGATACCTAAATAAACGTTAGCATCTGTGGGTGATTGGAGTTATTTTTTAATACAAAAATAAAGATGGAAGAAAATTTTAGAATGATAGCCAAATGTTTTTTTGGCTTTGAGGAAATATTAGAGAATGAGTTGCGTGCTCTTGGCGCTCAGGATGTTGAAAAAGGAGTGAGAATGGTAAGCTTTAAAGGCGATAAAGGTTTTATGTACAAAGCCAATTTATCGTTGCGTACGGCACTTAAAGTTTTAAAACCTATTTACTCGTTTAGGGCCAATAATGAACAAGCATTATACAAAGGAATTTCGGGTGTAAACTGGTCTAAATTATTAAATGCAAACCAGACTTTTGTAATTGATGCCACAGTACATTCAACTTACTTTAATCACTCAGAGTTTGTTTCTCAAAAATGTAAAGATGCAATTGTAGATCAATTTAGAGAAAGAACCGGACAAAGACCAAGTATTGACAAGGCTTTTCCGGATCTACGTATTAATATTCATATTGATAAAGATCAGGTTTCGGTTGCTTTAGATACTTCAGGAAATTCATTGCATCAGCGTGGTTATAGAACTGCGACAAACATTGCACCAATCAACGAAGTTTTGGCTGCGGGAATTTTATTATTATCTGGTTGGGAAGGTCAAAGCCACTTTTTGGATCCAATGTGTGGTTCAGGAACTTTCCTTGCAGAAGCTGCTATGATTGCCTGCAATATTCCGGCAAATATCAACAGAAAAGAATTTGCTTTCGAAAAATGGAAAGATTGGGATAATGATTTATTCGATCAGATTGTAAATAGTCTGATGAAAAAAACAAAAGAATTTCACTACACAATAAAAGGTTTTGATAAAGCGCCAAGTGCGGTAAATAAAGCCAAAGACAATATTAGAAATGCCAATTTGGATGATTATGTTACGATTTCTGAAAACAACTTTTTTGACACTGAAAAAGAAGTAGAAGGAAAGTTACATATGGTTTTTAATCCGCCTTATGATGAAAGATTGGACATTCATATGGAAGAATTCTACAAAAATATTGGTGATACTTTAAAGAAAAGCTACCCGGGAACAAATGCCTGGTTTATTACTGCAAATCTTGAAGCCTTGAAATTTGTAGGTTTAAAACCGTCTCGTAAAATCAAACTTTTCAACGCAAGCCTTGAAGCACGTTTGGTAAAATACGAAATGTACGAAGGAAGTAAGAGAACGAAATTTCAAGTTAACGAAGAATAGGTACAAAGGCTCAGAGGTTCAAAGGTACAAAGGAAAAAACTTTGTCCCTCTGAACCTTTGTAATTTTGAACCTTAAAAAGAAAAAAAATGACAAAACTACAAGTAAGAGCTTTTTTATATCAATTAGGATGTTTTGCGATTCTATTTATTGCAGGAAGATATTTGGTAGCAACTTATACACATTTAACGGGACTTTGGATTCCGATGACTTCTTTTATTGTGGCAACTTTGCTTTCACCTAAATTTCAGGCGGTAAAAACCAAAGACGGAGAAAAGCTGTTCATGAAATGGATTTTTATAAAAGGAATTAGAGAAATTGGATAATTAAAAATGATTTTTATATGAAAATAATTGGACTTATAGGCGGGATTAGCTGGGTTTCGACAGCAGATTATTACAAACTTATAAATCAGGGGATGAACGAGAAAATGGGAGGACTTAACTTCTCAGAATGTTTGATTTATTCTTTCAATTATGCCGATATAAAAAGAAATAATGATGCCAACGATTGGGATCGTACTTTTGAAATGCTTTTTAAAGGTTGTCAATTCTTAAAAGCGGGTGGAGCTGAAGCAATTCTTTTGTGTGCCAATACCATGCATCTTATTGCTGACAGACTTGAAAAAGCAATTGATTTGCCTATTATCCATATTGCGACAGAAACGGCTATTCAAATTGAAAAGCAAAATCTTAAAAAAGTGGCGTTATTAGGAACTAAGTTTACAATGGAACTTGATTTCTTTAAAGATAAACTGAGTGATAGAGGCATTGAGACTATTATTCCGGAGAATAGTGATGACAGGGATTTTCTGCACACTACAATTTTTGAAGAATTAGGAAGAGGTATCGTTACTGACGAAACCAAAAAACGTATTTTGAAGATTGCAAACGAACTGATAGAAAATGGAGCTGAAGGAGTTATTCTGGGTTGTACAGAACTTCCTTTAGTTATAAAACCTGAAGATGTTTCTGTTCCTGTTTTTGATACCACTTTAATACATTCAAATGCTGCGATAGCATTTCAATTGTCTTAATAAAAGATTAAGAGTAAAAGCCACGAATTCACGAATCTATTAATTTAAATTCGTGAATTCGTGGCTTTTATATTACAGAAACTATTACTGCTTTTTAGGAGCTGCTTTTTTAGGAGCTTCTGGGATGATTACTTTTTTCTTATAAAGAGGTATAAAGTAAGAAACGGTATAATTAAAACCTACTCCAAAATTTCCGTCATAAGTTCTGTTAAAACCAGGAATATAAAGATTGTCAAAACCACTTGGTTTATTATTCATAACCAAAAGTTTTAGCTGAACACCAAAACCTACAAAAACGTTATTAAATACTTTGGCTTTTACTCCCAGCGCAACTTCAAGCCAGCCAGCGGTTAAACCGTTGAATTTTTCACCGGAAACAATTGCAGGCTGTTCTCCCCAATATGGATTGCGATTATAGATTTTATAACTGTTTAATTGTTGACTAAACGAACTAAAACCGCCTCTTAGACCTATTGTAAGCAGATTTTCCATATCAAGCCAGTTTTGATACATATTATAGTCAAAACCTCCTTTAATATAAGTTCCCGTTGCCGTTGAGTTTAGTCTGTCGTCATCTGTAGTTTTATCTTCATAACCAAGTTCGGCAGCTAAATAGTATTTTTTCGTTAAGCGAAAATCTCCCGAAAACTCAACACCTTTATAATTTTTATCATAAAGGCCACGAGTTAATTTATATAAATCGACACCTACACGCAAACCGTAACGATCTGTTTTTGGAAGAAGAGTATCATTTTTTGTTTCCTGAATTGCCGGTTTGGCAGTTTCAGTTTTTGGTTTTGCTTTTGGCTTTTCCTGAACAATTTCTTTTGTTGCCGTGGTAGTCTGTGTTTCCTGGGCTTGAATCAGAAACATCGAAAACAAAAAGCAAAAACTAAAAGTATATTTTAATGTGTGTCTCATTTTCAGATTCAATGTTAAATTTTTCTACGTTAATAACTTTCATCCAAGCTCCATCTATTCCCGGATTAAATATAAAAGGTTGTGATGGAGGAGCAACAACAGCAGGATTTAACGTAAAATTAGTTTTGTATCCACATGCTCTTGATACATATATATCTTTATGTGTGTAGTCAAATCGTATTACATCTGTATTGGTCAAAGTAGGATCTGTACTTGCGGCATTAAAAATAAACTTATAAGTGGTAGATTCTTCATTTGTTTTTAACGGAATCGAAATAGAAGTACCATTTGCAAGATATTTAGCATCAGTTGTAATACTTTTGTTGAAAACAATTCCGGTAGTCTGTTCTGTGCCATCTGCATTTATACCAACTACTTTTAAATTGGTTACTTTTTTGGGTATAGTTGCATCGGCATTATCATAAAAAGCTATTACTAATCGGGGAGTAGTAGGTGTATTTGGATCGCAAATATCATCTTTCTCACAGCTTGATAAGCCAAAAGTAAAGAGCAATAAAAAAGCTACTATTTTTTTCATTTATAGTTTTTTGTTATCGAAGTTCTAAAAGTACAACATTTTCAACATGATGTGTCTGCGGAAACATATCAACTGGTCGCACACGTGTAACTTTGTATTTTTCATCCATTAAAGCTAAATCACGCGCTTGTGTTGCGGAATTACAACTTACATAAACTACTTTTTTAGGAGCAATTTTCAGAATTTGATCAATAACAGCAGCATGCATACCATCACGAGGCGGATCTGTAATAATAACATCAGGTTTTCCGTGTTGAGCGATAAAACTTTCGTTAAATACCACTTTCATATCTCCTACAAAAAACTCACAATTGGTTATATTATTGCGTTCTGCATTTGCTTTAGCGTCTAAAATAGCTTCAGGAACACTTTCTACACCAATTACTTTTTTTGCTTTTTTAGAAACAAATTGCGCAATAGTTCCGGTTCCTGTATATAAATCATAAACAGTTTCATTACCGGAAAGTCCGGCAAAGTCACGTGTTATTTTGTATAATTCATAAGCCTGATCAGAATTGGTTTGGTAAAAAGATTTAGCATTGATGCTGAATTTTAAACCTTCCATTTCTTCCAGAATATAATCTCTTCCTTTATAAAGTTTGATATCCTGATCGTAAATAGTATCGTTTTGTTTTGCGTTTACGACATATTGCAACGAAGTAATTTGCGGAAATTTCTCGTAAAGATGATCTAAAACCAATTCACGGTTCTTTTTATCATTTTCGAAAAATTGAATTAAAACCATTATTTCGCCGGTTGAAGCCGTACGGATCATTAAAGTTCTCAATAAACCAGAATGCTCTCTTGGATTAAAGAATGCAAGATTATGCTCATTGGCAAAAGCTCTGATTTCGTTTCTGATCGCATTTGAAGGATCTTCTTGTAAATGACATTTACTGATGTCAAGAATTTTATCCCACATTTTCGGAATATGAAATCCTAAAGCATTTCTGTTTCCTAAATCTTCAGTGCTTTCGATTTCTTTTTCGGTTAACCAACGGCTGTTAGAAAACGAAAACTCCATTTTATTTCTATAGAAAAACTGTTTTTCTGAACCTAAAATAGTTTCAAATTCAGGAAGTTCAACTTTTCCTATGCGTTGCAAATGATTTTTTACCTCATTTTGTTTGTAATGCAACTGTTGGCTGTATTTCATATTTTGCCATTTACATCCTCCGCAAACTCCAAAATGCTCGCATATTGGTTCAATGCGATGTTCTGAAAATTCGTGAAATTTTACGGCTTTGCCTTCATAATAGGCTTTTCTTTTTTTGAAAGTTTGTACGTCAACAACATCACCTGGAACAACATTCGGAATAAAGATTACTTTTCCGTCAGGAGCCTTAGCCACTGATACTCCTTTTGCTCCAGCATCAAGAACTTGAATTTGATGAAAGACAACTTTGTCTGTATTTTTTCTTCCCATAGCGCAAAAATAAGGGTTTGTAAACTTTTATAAATTTAAATTTCAAAATATTTTATCAATTTCTTTAAAATACTAGTTTTATCAAGTTTAAAAACTAACTTTGTTAATAGCAATAACCCTAAATGCTACATTTTTAACCTATAGTATTGTTATTATTTTATGAAGTTGTATCATAATCTTTCGCAAATTGGCTTTCTGAGAAAAAGTTATGTATTCAAATTCCTATTTGTTGCTTTCATAGGTATTCATATTCCCTTAATTAGTATACTGTTTTTTGTACTTTTTTCAAATCACTCGATTTCCCCAATTTCAATTTTAATTTTTGCTTTAATAATGACTTTAGTGGCGACTTTAGTGACGCTTTTTGTTTTAAATCAATTAATTAAACCTATTTCTTTAGCCTCTAAATCTCTGGATGATTATAGAAATAACAGAAAATTATCAGTTTTGCCAACAGAATATACTGACGAAGCAGGATTGTTGATGTGCAATATTCAGGAATCAATTTATGAATCTGAAAGTTTTATAAATGAAAAGCAAGATTTGATTTATATGCTTTCTCATGATTTGAAAAATTTTGCAGGAAATCCTCAAGGTTTGGCAAAGCTAATTTTAAGCGAAAATCCATCAAATTCTATTAAGCATTTGGCCGAGTTAATTTGTGAATCGACTAATTTGCAATTCCGATACATCGAAAATTTCATAAAACTTTTAAAAGAACAAGATCAGGTTGTAAAAGTAAATCAAGATCCAAAAATGATCGTATTTGCAAATATATTGCCTTTTATAAACGAGCAGGTTGAGCAGCGTTTGATCGATAAAAACATCAAATTGAGTTTGTGTTTAGAATTAGTCGAGGCAAAACTTAAAATTGATGAAGGTTTATTGATTCAGGTTTTGGTCAATTTGATAAGCAATGCAATTAAGTTCTCTTATTTTGACAGCGAAATTAAAGTTAGAATATATATTCAGGATTCAAACTTGGTTATAACAGTGTTGGATAAAGGAATTGGCTTTGACAAAAACCAGATTGATGAATTGTTCAAGAAGTTTACCAAAATGAGCCGACTAGGAACTGCTAATGAATTGTCGACCGGAATTGGACTTTATTTGTGCAAGAAAATTATAGAAAGAAACAAAGGAAGATTAAGTGCCACAAGCGAAGGAAAAAACAAAGGAGCTGAATTTAAAATTGAATTTGGGATCTAAGTTTTTTAAGTTACAAAGATGCAAAGGTTCAGAGGGACAAAGTTTTAAAATAAAGCTTTGTCCCTCTGAACCTTTGCATCTTTCTTAATCAAATAAATCCGAAGAAAGATAACGATCACCGCGATCACAGATAACGGCAACAATAACACCAGATTCCAGTTGTTCTGTAATTTTGAGTGCTACGGCAACAGAACCTCCGCTGCTCATTCCGGCAAAAACACCTTCCTCAAGTGCTAATCTTTTTGTCATTGCACGAGCTTCTTCTTCACTAACATCAATAACGGTATCGACTTTTGAAGCATCATAAATTTTAGGCAAATATTCCTGTGGCCATTTACGGATTCCGGGTATTTGAGATCCGTCGCTTGGTTGCGCTCCAATAATTTGAATCGCCGGATTTTTTTCTTTTAAATAAGTAGAAGTTCCAATGATCGTTCCTGTAGTTCCCATTGCCGAAACAAAGTGTGTAACAGTCCCGTCAGTATCATTCCAGATTTCAGGACCGGTTGTTTTGTAATGTGCTTTCCAGTTATCGTCATTCGCAAACTGATTAAGCATCAAATAACCGCCTTGAGCTACTTTTTTGTCGGCATAATCCCTTGAACCAATAATTCCTTCACTAGCAGGCGTTAAAATCACTGTAGCGCCATAAGCACGCATTGTTTGAGTGCGTTCTTTTGTAGAATCTTCGGGTAAAATCAATTCTATTTCTATTTGAAACAATTGCGCAATCATGGCAAGAGCAATTCCGGTGTTACCGCTTGTTGCTTCAATTAGTTTGTCCCCTTTTTTAATATCGCCTCTTTCAAGAGCCGAAGCAATCATATTGTACGCAGCTCTGTCTTTTACGCTTCCGCCGGGATTATTCCCTTCAAGTTTCAGTAAAAGTTTTACGTTTTTATTTTTAACCAAATTGACAGTTTCCATCAAAGGAGTATTTCCAATTAGGCTAAGCAATTTCTGTGGACCCATTTTATTTTTTTTCTTTTATTTTAACTTCAGTTGTAGTAGTATTTAGAACAATAGAATCTTCTGGAATCGATTTAGTGATCCAGGCATTTCCGCCCACAATACTATTTTTGCCAATAGTGGTTTCGCCTCCCAAAATAGTTGCATTGGCATAAATGCATACATTAGCTTCTACCGTTGGATGTCTTTTTGCGTTTTTCATTTCTTTGCTTACGCTTAATGCTCCCAGAGTTACACCTTGGTAAATTTTGACATGTTTTTTGATAACCGTCGTTTGACCAATAACGATTCCGGTTGCGTGATCGATAAAAAACGGCGAAGCAATTTTTGCACCAGCGTGAATATCGGTTCCGGTAATTCTGTGGGCATATTCGCTCATTAATCTTGAGAATAATAATAAATCCAGATTATAGAGTTCGTGACTTAATCTGTAAATAGCGATGGCGTAGAAACCGGGATATGCCAGATAAACTTCATCAATACTGTTTGATGCAGGATCATTTTCTAGAATATAAGCAGCATCTTCATTTAGTTTTTCTAAAACGCTCGGTAATTTTTCGAGGAATCGATCCCAAATCGATTCGCATAAATTCTCGGGCTTTTTGCAGGCCAGAACAGCAATCTCTTTAAAGCGGATTTCGAGTTCATCAATGCTCTCATTTAAAGCTGCATTCGAATCAAAAAGGGTATAGAAAAGCTTTTCGGTAAAATCTTCAGTTTTGGTTTTGATTCCGTAATTAATGTTTGAATGGCTTTTTAGAGCTTTTATATTTTGTATGATAGTGTCTTTTGTCACAATTATAAAATTGAGTGGATAATTTAAAACGTTAAAAGTAAGGCGTTTTTTGTAAATAAAGGCACGAATTAACTAAAGAAATTTTGCATAGCGAATTCCATTTGTGATAAAAAAAAGAATGATAAAAGCGATTATTTTATATGATTCTTAAGAAGTTAAATGCGTAAATTAGCGAGTAAAATTTATAATAATGAAAAACAATTCAACTTTTAAGAGTGCTATTTCTAATCTCGAATTTCCGGAAAAAGAGAAAATTTATGGAAAATCGATACATAATCCAATTTTAGGATTGATTATCAGGGATCACCCCTCTTTTTGCGAAGATGATTGCATTGCGGTTAAGGAGTTAAATGAATATCGTCAGCAATATGTTTCGAACTATTTATCTGCCGAAATTGGTACGCTTTCTGATCTTGAAAAAAGTGTTATTGCCTCTTTAAAAGAAGATAGGTCAATTGTGAGTACTATAGAAGATGAGCAGGAAACCAGAAGTTTTGGACAAAAAATAGCAGATCAGGTGGCAGATTTTGGTGGAAGCTGGACGTTTATTATTTCGTTTTTAGCTTTTATAATCGTTTGGATTAGTGCTAATGTTTATATTTTGGTTAATAAAGGTTTTGATCCGTATCCGTTTATTTTACTGAATTTGATTTTATCCTGTGTTGCCGCATTGCAAGCTCCAGTAATTATGATGAGCCAAAATCGTCAAGAAGAAAAAGACAGAAACCGAGCTAAAAAAGATTATATGATTAATCTGAAATCTGAGTTAGAAATAAGAATGATTCACGATAAAATTGATCACATGATTATGCACCAACAACAAGAATTAATCGAAATCCAGAAAGTTCAAATCGAAATGATGAATGATATTTTGAACCAGATCAAGAAATAATTTCAGATGTTTTTGATTGAAAATAATCAAAGATAGAAGTGTTTGTAATAATATCCGCCAAGCATAAAAACGATATTTATGAGCGCTAAATTCCAAGTGATTTTTTTGTAATTTCTTGATTTATCTAAAAAGTACAGCGCCACAAAAACAAAAAATAAAAGAGTAGAATAGACCGCTGGATACATCTGAAAAGCAGCTAAAAATTTGCCTTGAAAAAGTAAGAATAAAGCACGCTGAAAACCGCATCCTAAACACTCAACTCCAAAGAATGTTTTGAACAGGCAGGGGATCATATATTTCTCTAAATTCAAGTCGATTATTTTTTACAATTTTACAAAAAAAATATTTGATAACATTTCAAAGGAGTGAACTGCTATTTTAAAGTTTTATACTTTTGGACTCTTATACTTTAAAATATGAAAGCGATTAAAATTATAATAATGATTCTTGCTATTTCGGTTGCATTATACGAGCAGGTTTCAGCAGAAAAAAATATCTATATCATGGTAATTGCGATTGCAGTTTTCATGTATGGAATGATGCAGTTGAGTGCAAAAACACCAAGTAAAAATCAAGATAAAGAGGAGAAGGATGTTGACTAAAGGAGATAAGGTTTCAGTCTTAGACGAAGCTATAAACGGAACAGTAGTTTCGGTTAAAAACAATGAAGTTTTGATTGAAACTGAGGACGGATTTATGATGACATTTTTTGTCAATGAATTGCTTAAAATTCAGGAATCCAGTAATTTAATGAATTCTATTAAAAGAATTAATTTAGATGAGATTTCGAAAGAGAAAACAGAGCCAAAACCAAGAAGTTTTGTAAAAGAAAAGAAGGATAAACGCGAATTTGCAGCTCCGGAATTTGATTTACACATCGAAAAACTAGTCCCAAATAAACGCGGAATGTCAAATTATGATATCTTGACTTTGCAGACAGAAACTGCAAAAAGACACATAGAATTTGCAATCAGAAATCGCATTCCTAAAATCGTTTTTATTCACGGCGTTGGCGAGGGAATTTTAAAAGCCGAACTTGATTTTTTATTAGGCCGTTATGACGGAATAGATTTTCAGGATGCGAATTATCAAAAATATGGTTTAGGTGCCACTGAAGTTTATTTTAGACAAAACAATAAATAAAGTTGTTTTTTGGGTTTAAAGCTGTTCATTTTAAAGCATAAAAAAACGTCCATTTTTCTTTCTGATTTCGTATTTAAATCAGTTTGAAAAACGGACGTTTTTTGTAAGAATTAAATTGGTTTTAAAATGGTGTTTTTAAACCCTAATTTATAGCGCTTTAGTTACTGTTCCTAATACAAAATTATTACCTAATTTAAAGCTGCTGTTCCCTTTTACAAGTGTTACATTTCTTAGTGTAATTGTATGCATAACTATAGTTCCGGTTATTTGTGTTGTAACCTCAACTGTTCCGTTAGTACCATTCCAGGTTTCTTTTACAGCAGGGTTTGTTGGAGTTGTAGGCTGACAGAAATAATCACTGTTTAAGGCAACGCCGGTAAGGGTACGATAGACTACATTATTTTGTGTATCAGTTATAGTTCCTACTCTTGGTTGCCCGGCTGGAGTCGCTTCGTTTTTAAACAAACTTTGATCAAAGTTTTGAAGCATTATATAAAATGCTGCATTGTAGTTGTAAACTTGTTTTTGCGTTGGACATTCTTTAGCTTCTTCCGGTTTGGCAAAAGTTAAAGTAGGCGGACTTATAGTAATTTTAAAATCCCCAAAAACATATTCTTGTTCTACTTGTGGTCCTGAAGGTTTTGAAAAGGTTATATTTTTAAAGACAATGTTGTGGTTATAACCTGTAATTCGGGTACTACCGTCGACTTCGCTTGGAACTGAAGTAATTTGTGTAGTAGTAATTTTTATTTGTCCTGCAGTTCCTAGCCATTCTTCTATAACATTTGGCGTTTTAGGAGGAATCACACCGCAAATGTTTGGTACGCCAACAGCGCCGTCATACGCTCTGTAAACAACGCGAAATTGACCATCATTATTGATATTATAAGTTAAAGTGTCTTTGAGAGTTGGATCATTTATAAGACTGTGCGGAGCTAATTGCAATAATAGCGATGTTCTGTCTTTAATTTTGTAAAGTAAAGTATTTGTTGTGTCACAGTTTGTAGCAGTAACTTTGTCAAAATCTACAGTATCAACTGTTAGATTGCCATCATCGCAACCATTTAAAAGTAGCGCAAATAAAAGAAGGCATGCATATTTTTTCATCGTAAATTTATTTGGGTCAAAAATAGTGAAAAATTTGGCAATTGATATTTAAGATTTCACAATTGATATTTCATAACTTTGCAATAATGAAAAAAGTATATCTCGACAACGCCTCTACAACGGCTATGCGCCCTGAAGTTATTCAGGAAATGACTAAAGTTATGACAGAAGATTTTGGTAATCCGTCTTCTACACATAGCTTTGGACGCAATGGAAAAACTATTTTAGAACTTTCAAGAAAAAGTATTGCCAAGCATTTAAATTGCTCTGCGCAGGAAATTATTTTTACTTCCGGAGGAACTGAAGCGGACAACTGGATTCTTCGCTCGGCAGTTGAAGATCTTAAAGTCGAGAGAATCATTACCACAAAAATTGAGCACCATGCAGTTTTGTACACAGCGCTGGCGTTGCAATTCGATTATAATACTCAGGTTGATTATGTCAATATTAATCCTGACGGAAGTATTGATTTAACTCATTTGTCGAATTTGTTATCAGAGGAAAAAAAGACAATTGTTAGTTTAATGCACGTAAACAACGAAACCGGAACTATTTTAGATCTGGATAGAGTTGGAGTTATTTGCAGGCAATATAACGCCTTATTTCATTCGGATACTGTACAATCTATTGGGAAAACAGAAATTGATTTACAGCAAACACCAGTTGATTTTATAGTAGCAAGTGCGCATAAATTTCATGGACCAAAAGGAGTTGGTTTTGCTTTTGTTCGAAAAAACTCAGGTTTACAGCCTTTAATTTTTGGTGGAGAACAAGAAAAAGGACTTCGCGCAGGAACAGAAGCCGTGCATCAAATTGCAGGAATGGCGAAAGCTTTGTCGCTTTCGTATGAAAATTTAGATCAGGAAAGAAAATACATTACTGATTTAAAAATGTATTTGATTGAGCAATTAGAAATTCATTTTCCGGACTTTAGAATCAACGGTAAAAAGGATGATTTTTATAATATCATCAACATTATTTTGCCATTTTCTCCTGATAAAACTTCAATGCTTTTGTTTAGTTTAGATATGAAAGGAATTGCAGTTTCAAGAGGAAGTGCGTGCCAATCCGGAAGTATAAAACCATCACATGTTTTGAAAGAAATGTTATCGGAGACGGATTTAAAATTACCAAATCTCCGAATTTCATTTAGTCATTACAATACCAAAGAAGATATTGATTGGTTGATTGAGAGTTTGAAAACTATCTAGAGGTTCAAAGGTTTCTTTTGAGTTGCTAAGGTTCTGAGGAACTAAGTTGCTAAGTTTTTTTGATTCAAAAAAGGCAAGGCATTAACAATCAACAATTAATAATCAACAATTATTTACGGATTACTTTTACCTGCGAATCATTCGTCAATTTTATAATTGTCGAAGGTTTTCCGGCAACTTTATCCTGATTTAATTTGACTACATAGTCAACACCTTTGATGATTTCAGGATTAATATCTTTGAAAGCAATAGGTGTGGGCTGCCCCGAAATATTAGCCGAAGTTGAAACCAAAGGCTTTTTCATTCGCTCTAATAATTTAAAGCAAAAAGGATCTTTCACAATGCGAACTCCAAGTGAATTATCGGCTGCAATAATGTTTTTTGCCACATTTCTGGGTTCGTCTAAAATCAAAGTGGTTGGTTTTTCAGATAAATCTAAAATTTGCCAGGCTACTTCAGGAATATTTTTGAATACATTATACATCATTTTTTCGCCGTTCATCAATACAATCATGCTTTGCGTTTCGGCACGTTGTTTCAATTTGTATATCTTGGCAACAGCTTCAGGATTCGTGGCATCACAGCCAATTCCCCATACGGTATCAGTAGGATACAGAATGATTCCGCCTTCTTTGATGACTTCGTAAGCATTTATTATTTCTTCGTTCATGATTTTATTATTAAAAGTCTAATTTCTTGTTTTTATTTGTAGTAAAACATTTTCAATTTTCCAAAGTATAAGTTTGACTTTTCTTTCTTTGCTAAATGTATTGAAAAGAGTATTTAAGATGTCAAAAATAAACTATTTTTGGGGTTTTAAATTATTTACGTTAATTGAAAAAAAATATTATACACTTAATCTAAAAAATCTTTGTCGAATGTTCAGGGAAATAATAGATCATAACTTACTACAAATGTTCAAATCAATAAAACTATATTTTAGATTAAAATCACTAGCAAGCAAGCTGCGAAAACAAAAAAAAGAACTTGATTTTACTAATAACTTAAAATACAATACAAATGTTATTATAATTGATGTCAAACTACCAGAGTATGACAAAGATTCAGGATCCAGACGACTGACTGAGATTATAAAATTGCTTGCTAAAAATAATATAGGTGTTTTTTTACTGGCAGATTTTAAAGAATATCGTTTTACAACAGATTATGTAGAGTACTTTAAGGATTTAGGAGTCGTAGTTTATGAACCTGGAGTAGACAAACATGGAAAATTAATTACAAAAAACGAATTTATAAAACAAGTTCTTCCTTTTACTGACTTTGTTTGGTTGCACAGACCTGAGATTTTTGCAAAATATTATCCGATAGTTAAGAAGAACAAACCTACTGTAAAGGTTTTCTTTGATATGGTTGATTTTCATTATTTGAGATTTAAAAGAGAATCTGAATTAGCAAAAGATTTGAGTATAATGAAAAAAGCTGATAAGTTTTTAAAGTTGGAACTTGAAAATTGTAAAAAAGCGGACAAAGTCATTGTAATTTCAGATGTTGAAAAAGAAACCTTAAAAGAATTCTATGATGAAGATTCTAAGGTAGTCAGTATAGGAAATATTCATCAATATATAGAAAATGAAAATCCGGTTTCTTTTGAAAAACGTAAAGATTTATTGTTTATTGGAGGCTTTGATCATAAACCAAATGTTGACGCGGTAAATTATTTAGCAGACGAAATCATGACTTTATTATGGAAATCTAATCCTGAAATCTCAATTTCTATTATAGGCAGTAATCCCCCGGAATCGATAATAAAACTGAATTCTGATAAATTCAGAATTGTAGGTTATGTTGAAGAAGTTTCTTCTTATTTTTTAAATTCGCGCATATTTGTTGCGCCTCTTCGTTATGGCGCAGGAATAAAAGGTAAAATAGGACAGAGTTTAGAATTTGGACTACCTCTGGTTACGACAAATATTGGGGCCGAAGGTTTTAATTTTCAAGAAAATAGTAATATTATTGTTGGTAATTCAACGGAAGAAATCGTAAAAAACATACTTTTACTTTATCAAAACGAAGAAGTTTGGAGTAAAGTTAGTGCTGATTCAAAAAAGGTAATTGAGCCTTTTTCTACTTATGAGACAGAACAGAAAGTATTGAGTTTAATTAAATAATTTTCTATAATTTAAAAACCGTTTTTACCCAATTTTCAATGGTGTATTTGTAATAAAGTTCATCACTTAAAGGTTCATATACTGTAGTGAAAAAATCAGGATTTATATTTATAGGTTCATTTTCATCAAGAATTAAAATATTATTTGGATTGTAAAAATCGTAATCTTTAATTGTTTGGTTGGTAGTTATAATTTTACGTTGCATTGCAAGAGCTTCAAAGATTCTAAAACTTAATCCATTATGACCATGTCTTATCAAGTCCAGAAAAATTTTTGAGTTTTCTAAATCTTCTTGTATGTCTTTTGCAAAAAGTTTTTTACGTTGATAAATTATATTTTTATTGATGTTTTTGGGTATTTTTTTTCCGATTGCAATAAATTTGAATTTAATATTTTGATCAGAAAGATAGTTTGCAAGATTGTTTAAAAACGGAAAACGTTCATCAATTGACACAATTATAAAAATGTTATCATTGACATTTGCTGCCGGTAGTTCTTTTTTGTCGTTATAGATAAAATTAGAAATGAATGTAAAATTATGTTCTTTTACATCAACAGAGTCAAAAGAAAAGGTTTCATCAAATACACCATCTAATAAATGATCAATTGGAAATCTTTTACAGCTGTCATAAATGTATGCAATATATTTATCGGTAAATTTTTTAACTTCTAAATGAGTCTTTTTGGATAAACAATCAGGTCTGATTGTCAAGATTACATCATAATGGCCTAAATTTTGAAGACGTTTTAAAACGTCTTTCTCCATTTCGATTACTTTTTTGTTCTTTTTAAGGATTTTTTTATTGAAGAAATTTGCAATTCTGTCTAAAAGCGAAGTGTATTTGTAGCTAAATTTTGAGATATCAATATGATCAGCTTCAATATTTCTCTTTTTAAGCTCAAGAAGTATATTGTGATCGAAATTAAAGAAATCAAAACTAATTAAACAAATTTTCATAATTAAATGGTTTTGGGGTAATTTTTTGACAATTATATAGTTTTAAACTAAAGTAAATCGGATAAAAAAATAGAAACGCAATTTTTTAATCATATTCATTTTTATTTTTGACAAAAATAGATATTAAATACTAACTTGCAACAAGTTTTATATTGACTTTAATGATAGGAAGGATACAAGTAGGCTATTTAGTTTCGTATGATTATGAATTACTAAAAAATTCTTTGCCGACAACATACAATGATGCTGATACCATTTTTTTAGCAATTGATAAAAATAGAAGAACATGGAATGGAGAATCTTTTAATATTGATAGTTCTTTCTTTGAATGGCTTCAGATTTTTGATATCAATAAGAAGATTGTGATTTATGAAGATGACTTTTACATTCCTGAATTCACAACCATGCAATGTGAAATTAGAGAGAGAGAACTTCTTTCTGAAAAAATGGGATTAGGAAATTGGTTGATTCAAATTGACTGCGATGAATATTTTATAGATTTCAAGAAGTTTGTTTCTGATGTTAGAAAATATGATTCTTTTATTAAAGAGCCTTTAAAAAAGCCTATTCAAATTGCAGCTTTTTGGGTTATTCTTTATAAATACACTCCAAATGGTATTTTGTATGTAGATAAGCCTACTAAAGCGGTATTTGCTACAAACACTCCTAAATATGTACATGGTAGAAGAATTAATGGACAGGTTATATATACAAATAACCTTGTGTTGCATGAATCATTATCTAGAACTGAACAAGAATTACGATTTAAATTTGAAAATTGGGGACACAATAAAGAAACTAATAAAGATTTTTTAAACAAGTGGATTAACGTAAACGAAACGAATTTTAAAGACTTTAAAGATTTTTATTATATAGAGCCAGAAAGATGGAAGAGAATAGGTTTCTTTGCAAGTAAAGATATTGTTGAAATCAAAAATATTATCCAAAAAGAAAAAAAATTAACGATTTCTAAATCGTTCGTTTTTATGAAAAATTTTGGACAGTGGTTTAAATTTTTATTTAAAAAATGTTAATAAAATTTTATCTAATTAAAATTTTAATTGATTGTCCGTTTTCTGTCGTAACTCTATAGAGATTACTGTTTTAGCCTGTCGTCAAATAATTTTTCTTCGAAAGATCTTCGATCAATCGTATAAGGATTTTGAATTTATTGTAATAGATAGAGGAAGTATTGATAGAAGACAATCGCTATTTCTGATTTTATAGGTATTTCTTCAAATCCAAAATTTAAGAATTTATATAATGAAGAAAAAAAACTAATTTTTCAGAAATATTTTTTTGCATTTACAGATGATTATAAAGAAGTTGATGTTTTAAATTCAAAAAAGTTTTTACAATTTCAACACATAAAAAAAAATTGCTTAGAAATTATTAAAAGGTTTTATAAGCTTATTATTGTTATTTTTACCTAAAATTAAGAAAAAATAATTTCAAGTTGTGTATTTCTTGAATATATAAAAATTTATGAAAAAGATCCATGTAGGTTTTTTGTTTTCGCATGATTATGAAAAATTAAAACTCTCAATACCTCCTGTTTATGATGCGTCGGATAGAATTTTTATTGCCATAGATGAAAATTTTGTTACTTGGTCCGGCAATAAGTTTAAAGTAGATTTGGCATTTTTTGAATGGTTAAAAGAAATTGATGTCGAAAACAAAATAGAAATCTATAAAGATAATTTTTATGTTCCATCTCTAACTGAAATAGAAATGGATACTCGTGAGCGTCATTTACTTTCTTTAAAAATGGGAATAGGAAATTGGCTTATTCAAGTTGATAGTGATGAGTATTTTTTTGATTTTGAAAGATTTGTTTCAGATTTAAGAAAATACGATCATTATCTCGATAATCCAGAAAAAAATAAAATTCAAATAGCAGCTTTTTGGATCATATTATATAAATATACCGAAACTGGAATTTTGTATGTTGATATGCCTATGAAAGCAGTATTTGCAACAAATTATCCTAACTATAATTGTGCTCGAAGAACAAAAGCACGTGTAATTTATACCAATAATATTGTTCTGCATGAATCTTTAGCAAGAACAGAAGACGAGTTGCGTTTTAAATTAGAAAATTGGGGGCATAAGCGTCAGGTTAATGATAAGTTTTTAGATAAATGGATTGCTGTAAACGAAAACAACTATAAAGAATATAGTGATTTCTATTATATAGAACCGGAAAGATGGAAAAAGCTGGATTATTTTCCAACAAAGGATATCAAAATGATTAGAGATATTGTAGAAAAATCTGAAACTTTAAATATTCCAAAAACGAAATTGTTCTTCAAAAATTTCGGGCAATGGTTTAAATTCTTGTTTAAATAAATCGTTGTTGTAAAAGGTCTGCAAGTGTTATTTTTTGTCGATAATAATTGTGATTGGTTATTATAAGAAATCATCATAAAAGGCGAATGATCAAATAATATCATTTATAATTAATTTTTTTTTGCCTCTGATTAAACCTTTTTGCTTTTCTAGTATCTAAACATGAAACATACAGGTTTCGATATAATTTACTTCGAATAAATATAAAATAATATGCCTGTTTTCAATTAGAAAAACAGGTATTTTTTTTAATGGATTGTATGTTTTGATCTGTTAAAATAAGTAAAAACAAATTATGACAAATTGGTGCGTTTATTACAATTGAATTTTTATGAAAAGATAATATTAATTTGAAGTGTTGTATTCTATGCGTATTTTTGTTGTTTTAAAAAAAAAATTAAATGAATTTTAAAGTAAACCCCATTTTTATCAAGGTTAGTTCATCTATTCTTGACATTATTAAAAATTTTAATACGTCAGGAGTTGTTTTTGGTAACGGACAACGGAATACTATAAGGCTGTTTGATCTTGATGGAAGAACAATCAATATAAAATCATTTAAAATTCCTAATTTAATAAATGTATTTGTTTATAAGTATTTTAGGAAATCTAAAGCAAGACGTTCGTTCGAATACGCAGTAATTTTATTAGAAAAAGGTATTGGTACACCAGAGCCAATAGCTTTTCTTGAAAATTTTAATGGTTTAGGTTTAAAAGATAGTTATTATGTGAGTGAACATTTAGTAACTGAGTTAACATATAGAGAATTGGTAGAAATTTCTGATTACCCGGATCATGAAAATATTTTAAGACAGTTTACCAAGTTTTCTTTTGATTTGCATCAAAAAGGAATTGAATTTTTAGATCATTCTCCGGGAAATACTTTGATAAAAAAAGGCTTAGACAATAAGTATGAATTCTTTTTAGTTGATTTAAACCGAATGAATTTTCATGAAAGTATGAATTTTGAACAGCGAATGAATAATCTTAGACGTTTAACGGATAAAGAGGAAATGATCGAAGTAATGAGCAATGAGTACTCTAAGCTCTACAAAGAGAAAACAGAAGCTGAAATTTTTGAAAAAATGTGGCAGGATACTTTGGAATTTCAAGAAAAATTTACCAGAAAGCAAAGACTTAAAAAGAAGCTAAAGTTCTGGAAATCTTAATTTTTTTGAGGTTTAAGAAATCGAGTAGTACTATTCAACCATAAATGAATTAAGACTACTCGATTTTTTTTATTATGCTAAGTGCTTGTTTATAAAAAAAGAAATTTGATCTTTAAATAAATCGGGAGTGAATTCGAGATATAAATTAGCTGTATTTAATTTTATTTCCTTGTTAGGTAAGTTGTTAAATATTTCAGGTTTAAAGTCGTTTAAGTGAACTGAAATATTTTGTATTCCATCTTCAAAAGTTGCCCAATCATTTTTTTCGACATGCGCAGAAAAAATGGTAAATGAAGGTTTATTTAAGGCTTTTGCCATATTTATTGCACCTCCATCATTTCCTATAATAACATCACAAAGATCCATTATAGCAATAAAGGAGCCTAGATCATCAGCTAATAAGTCAAAATGTATTTTTTCCTGCGTTTTTTTAGAGCATAGATTATATATTATTTTTGCATCTTCAATTTGACTTGGAAAGTAATTAAATAGTATTGTAACTTCTTTATTGTTACTAACATATTCTACTACTTCTGCCATATATTTTAAAGGATATGTTTTTGCTTTTTCACTTCCTAAAAGACTGAACATTACAATCTTTTGATCTTTTTTTACGCTATGTTTTTCAAATAAAGCTAAAGCGTCCTGATGGTTTTTAGGGGCAACATATAATTTAGGATATGGATTAATTTTATCCAGATGTAACGGTTGTAGCAACAAAAGTCTATTGTCTATAGCCTGACCATATTTTGATATCGTATCTTTTGGTAATCTCGAGATATTATGATTGTAAAATAATGAAGAATACCATTTATAATAGGATATTTTTGTATTTGCTCCTGAAAATAATGTTATTAAATTAGTCTCTAATTTACCATATACGTCTATCAAAACATCATATTTTTTTGATTTAATTTCAAAAATAAATTTGAATAATGATAGATATGACTTTCTTACTTCGGTTGGCAATAGTATTATAGAATCAATATTTGGATTACCCAGTAAAACATCTGTGCAATTAGGATAACACATAAAATCTATTGTAGCGTTTGGATGTGTCATTTTTATACTGTTACAAAGGATAGAACTTAGTAAAACATCTCCAATTCTTTTTTGCTGTATAATTAATATTTTCATCTTAAAATTAAATTTGTGGACTTGAAAATTAGGTTTTTATTTTGAATTTTAAAAAAAAACGGGAATGATCAATCCATATTGCGGTATAATAACCATAAAATAAAGTAACGTTTTAAAACAGAAAAAGCACATATATAAGCTAAAATAAATCCTTCTCTGCCATTTATAAAACCTAATTTTAGAAAATATTGATTTATAAAAATTAAAAAGGGTTTTATGAAAAAATGATAGATGTTTGGCTTTTTATTTTTTTGAAATAAAACCAAAGCTTCTTCTTTTCGAATTATATTTAGTCTGCTGTTAAAGTCTTCAAAGTTTTTATAAGAAAAAGAATTTACCTTATTTTTTAAGACTGCCGGTCTCTTAAATAGTTTACCATTGAATCCTATTGAATAAGAATGCCTTGTTTTATCAAAAAGTAAAAGTTTTTTTTTATTTAAAAACGCGCCATATTTTATTGTTTTTCCAAAGAAAAATAAAGTTTGTCCGCAAAAATAACATTCAGCAGATTTTGGTTTAGAGATTTCTGCAGTTAGTTCATCTCTAAGTTTATCAGAAATATGATCTGTGGAATTGAGTAATAATATCCAATTGTTTGCTGCAGATTCGATTGCCAACTTTAGAACATCAGTTTTATTATTATCATGTTGCTGAATTACGGTTATCCCTAATTCTTCGGCAATTTGAACAGTTTTATCAGTGCTATTATTGTCAATCAAAATGATCTCCTGGGCAAATGATAAATTGTCAATGTGCTTTTTTATATAGATCTCATCATTAAAAGAAAGTGAGATAACACTTATGTTTTTGGCGGACACGATTTCTTATTTTTTCGGCAAAAATACTGTTAAAAAGTTTAACTTTGACGAAAACTAGTTAAAATGTCCAAATTACCAATTTTAATGTACCACAATGTATGTCAATCTGATTCAGATAGTAATAAGTTGACAGTTTCGGTACAAAATTTAGAAAGACAATTTCAATATTTAATTGATAACGGTTACAAAACATTTCATTTTGAAGAATTAGACAGAATGGGAACTATTCCTAAAAAAAGTATTGTTCTTACTTTTGATGATGTAACAGAAAATCAATTAATTTATGCTTTGCCCTTATTAGAAAAATTTAAGCTAAAAGCCAGTTTTTTTATCCCATTTCAATACATTGGAAAAACAGATTTATGGAATAAAGCTACAGGAGAACAGGCACAAAAAATAATGACAATTGAGCAATTAAAACAATTGCCATCTGAAATAATTGAACTAGGCTATCATTCTTATAAACACGAGAGATATCAATCATTAAGCCTTTCGGAGATACAAGAGGATTTTTTGAAATGTGAAGAAGAAATAAAAAATCAAAATCTTAATGTATATCCGGCACTTGCTTATCCTTACGGAAATTATCCTAAGGAAAGTAAAGAAAAAGCAGATTTCAAAAGCTTACTTAAGGAAAACAAAATGAAATTTGGGCTAAAAATTGGTAATCGTCCAAATACATTTCCGTTTAAGGATAATTATGAGATTAAACGTATAGATATTAAAGGTTTAGATAGTTTAATGGTTTTTCGATTAAAAATAAGATTTGGTAAATTAAAATTATTCTAAATTTTTTTCGAGCAATACCATTTTAGCATATCGTGAAAAAACGCCATAAGCATCGATTGATGCCGCTGCTAGTCCCGGAACTCCATCAAGAAAAACTCTTTTTATAAAATAAGTATGGAAAAAACGGTAAAATGGTTTAAAGAACAGTAAAAGTAGGGTTGTCTTTTTCCCTTTTTTTACAGACATTTTTGCCTGAAACCATGCATATTGGTCTTTTTTACTTATAAAATGAAATAAACCTTTATAAGTATAATGTATCATGTAATTTTTTAATACGGGAGGTTTCGATTTTAGAACTAATCTTTCATGGACTTCATTTTCAAAACGAATATTATCATTTTTTATTAAACGGGTTACTTTATCAGTATAATGAAATAAGAAACGATCCATAAAAAAGTGCGGAAACCAAATTCTATATGCATCGCATTTGTTTAAATTAATAGTTTTTAGAATTTCCTCTTGTAGTTCTGTCGAAACTCTTTCGTCGGCATCCAAAAAAAGAATCCATTCTCCAGTTGCAGATTCAATGGTATGGTTTCTTTGATTACTATAGTTGTCAAATTTTCTAAACATAAGTTTAGCTCCCAGATCTGAAACAATCTTAGCAGTCGAATCAGTACTATATGAATCTAAAACAATTATTTCATCAGCAAATGCAACAGACTTAATCGCATCGGCAATGTAGAATTCTTCATTATAAGTTAATATAATTACAGATAATTTTTTACTTTCTATAAGCATGACAAGTATTTAGATTCTTATTTTCTCTTTTTTTAGTAGGAATAAGTTTTGCTTATAAAAAGCGATGCAATGATATAATTTTTTTTTGTGATTTTGCAAAAAAAAAATCATTCTTTCTCGTAATAATACAAGGAAGAATGATCTTTTTATTTATTAATGTAAAATTACATCACATTACACAGCAACATCATATTCGCGAAGTGCATTATTTAATGAAGTTTTCAAATCTGTAGATGGTTTACGCGTACCAATAATCAAGGCACATGGAACCTGAAATTCGCCAGCAGCGAACTTTTTAGTGTAACTTCCAGGAATTACAACTGAACGTGCAGGAACAAAACCTTTCATTTCAACAGGCTCATCACCAGTAACATCAATAATTTTTGTTGAAGCAGTCAAACAAACGTTAGCACCAAGAACAGCTTCTTTGCCTACGTGAACGCCTTCTACAACAATACAACGAGAACCAATAAAAGCACCATCTTCAATAATTACCGGAGCAGCTTGTAATGGTTCTAAAACCCCACCAATTCCAACACCACCGCTTAAGTGAACATTTTTACCAATTTGAGCACAACTACCAACAGTTGCCCAAGTATCAACCATAGTTCCTTCGTCTACATAAGCACCAATATTTACATAACTTGGCATTAAAATAACACCGCTCGAAATATAAGCTCCATAACGCGCAACAGCATTTGGTACTACACGAATTCCTTTTTCAGCATAACCTCTTTTTAGCAACATTTTGTCGTGATATTCGAAAATACCAGATTCCCATGTTTCCATTTTTTGAATTGGGAAATACATTACAACGGCTTTCTTAACCCATTCGTTTACTTGCCATTTGTCTCCAGCTGGTTCAGCACAACGTAATTTTCCTGCATCAACCAATTCTATAACTTCTCTAATAGCATCAGTTGTAGTAGTTTCTTGTAATAAAGCTCTGTTTTCCCAAGCTTGTTCAATTATAGTCTGTAAAGAATTCATAAGATTTAATTTTTGGCAAAGATAACTTATTTGGACAAAAGCAAAAAAGTAAAACCTTCGTAAAATGTTACATATATAACATTTTGTTTTTAATTTGATAAATAAAAAATCGTGCTTTTAATTATAAAACACTAGAAAAAGCTATTCTAAAAGTTTTTTTAATATCATAATATGACAAAAATCAGATTCTGAATTTTTTCTTCTCTTTAATTTTGCGGCATGATTCCGGAACAACTTAGATGCAGAATCATAAATACCATTCCAAAACAAATCATTTAATCAGTAAAAAATGAATCAAGAAAATCAACTGCAAAACCAAATTACAGTTATTGATAAAGAAGTCTCTTGGGACAAAACTCAGGTAATTATGAGTAAAACAAATGCGTTTGGCATAATTGAATATGCAAACGAGACATTTGTTGATGTTTCAGGTTATGAAGATTATGAATTAATGGGACAGCCACATAATATTATTCGCCATCCTGATATGCCAAAAGTTATTTTTAAAGTGCTTTGGGAAAATCTTAAAGCAGGCAAAAACTTTCATGCGATTGTAAAAAATTTAGCTAAATCAGGCAGATACTATTGGGTTATTACTGATTTTGAAATTGCCAAAGATGAAAACGGTGTAATTGTGAATTATTTTGGAAGAAGACAATCAGTTCCGCAAGAAGTAATCACACAACATATTATTCCTTTATATAAAAAGCTTCTGCAAATTGAAGCCGCAAGCGGAGTTGAGTTTAGTGAAAAATATTTGATTGGATTTCTCGAAGAAAAAAAGAGAACTTATGTCGAATATATTAAAGAGCTGATTTATGAACATGAAAAAGGTCAGCCAAAATTTGCTCAATATGCAGTAGAAGAAGAAGGGGAAGAGGAGGAAGAAAGAGGTTTTTTCAGAAGGTTATTTAATAAATAAATTTAATTGTTTTTTTAGTTTCAAATATTTGGGTAAAGTCCGTTTTGAGTTTTCAAAACGGATTTTTTAAGGTCTTGAATTGAGGATTTTCTTTAGAATGTTATTTATATAAAATAGATATCTTTGATAGGAACTAAGTTTTATGATAGAATTAAATGAGAGTTATGAAAGATAATTTTTCAAAGCAAGCAGTTGATTATTCTAAATTTCGTCCTCAATATCCGCGGGAAATGATTGAGTATGTGATTTCTTTTGTTTCTAACAAATCAATTGCACTCGATGTTGCTACAGGAAATGGTCAGGTAGCGCATAAGCTTTCGCCTTATTTTCAAAAAGTTTATGCAACAGATATAAGTCAGAAACAACTTGATAATGCAATTCAGGTCAAGAATGTTATTTATAGTAAAGAAGCTGCCGAAAAAACTGCTTTTGAAGATAAGATTTTTGATTTAATTGTTGTCGCACAAGCAATACATTGGTTTGATTTTGATGTATTTTATAAAGAAATTTACAGAGTATTAAAACCGGACGGAATTTTTGCCGTAATGGGTTACGGATTGTTTTCGACAGATCCGGATTCAGATAAAATTTTGAATAACTTTTACTACAATATTGTTGGTTCTTATTGGGATGCTGAACGAAGATATTTGGATGAAAATTACGAAACGATTCCGTTTCCATTCGAAGAAATTCCAAGTAAAAAGTTCGAGAATCAGTTTGTTTGGACTTTCGAAGCATTGATTGGATATTTGAATACGTGGTCGTCCGTTCAGCATTATATTACAAAGAACAATCAGAATCCAATTGATTTAATTTACGATGATTTGAAGGCTTCTTGGCAAAATAATGATCAGAAAGTTACGTTTCCTTTGTTGTTAAGAATTGGGAAATTAAAATAGTCATTAAAAAAAGACTTTTTAAATGAATTTAAGTTTTGATGAGAAAGTTAAATCTAAATAAGATTAGATTGAAAAGGTTTATATTTGTATTATAAATGGAAGTATTATGGAAGCGATTAGATTAGAATTTCAACCGGAGATTAAAGAAAAAATCTTGAAATTATTAAGTTCATTTTCTTCAGATGAATTAAAAATAGTTGAAGAAAATAATTATATTGATCCTAATTTTATCAAAAATAAAAGGAAATTTGAAGCTACCGCGGCTAAAATAGATAATGGCACAGCAAAATTATACACGTTTGAAGAGCTGGATGAAATCTTAGAAAAAACGATTTCTAAATATGAAAGTTAGTTTTACTGAAGATTTTGTGTTGCAACTTAAAGAGCAAATAAAGTATATAGCTAAAGATAAACCAATTGCTGCGAGAAAATTTAAAAAAGATCTGCTTAAAAACATTAAAAAAGATTTAGTGAATCCTTTTCACTTTAAAAAATCTATTTATTTTAAAGAGGAAAAGTATAGAGATTATGTTTTTAAAGGTTATACTATAATTATTAGAATTGAATCTGAATCAGAAATAGTTTATATTATAGGTGTTTTAAAACATAGAGAATTATTTTAGAGTAAATTTGCTTAAAAATTCAAAAAATGCCAAGAATTCTCTCCATAGACTACGGACAAAAACGTACCGGAATTGCCGTTACTGACGAAATGCAAATCATAGCTTCTGGTTTGACTACGATTCCAACAAATACTTTAATCGATTTTTTGAAAGATTATTTTGCCAAAGAAAAAGTCGAAGCAGTTTTAATTGGCGAACCTAAACAAATGAATGGGCAGCCTTCAGAAAGTGCTTCAATCATTAAAGGTTTTGTAACTCATTTTTCTAATATTTTTCCGGATATGAAAGTGGTTCGCGTAGACGAACGCTTTACTTCAAAAATGGCATTTCAAACTATGATCGATAGCGGACTGAGCAAAAAACAACGTCAGAATAAAGGATTAATTGATGAAATTTCGGCTACTATAATGCTTCAGGATTATCTTTCTTCAAAACGATTTTAGGTTTTTTAACTTTCAAAGCCCTAGCCTTTTATTTTTTAGAAAAACATAACTTTTATCATGTAATTTTAGTTTTTTT
Organism: uncultured Flavobacterium sp.; assembly: GCF_963422545.1. Taxonomy (NCBI): domain Bacteria; kingdom Pseudomonadati; phylum Bacteroidota; class Flavobacteriia; order Flavobacteriales; family Flavobacteriaceae; genus Flavobacterium; species uncultured Flavobacterium sp. The sequence goes on along the minus strand of NZ_OY730244.1, from coordinate 57,015 downwards.
TTGCAATTATAAAAAGTACCTTTGCACTTTAAAAACAAAGTTGTTATGCCTAATGAAACAATACGTTCTAATAGTGAAGTAGTACTGATTGGAGCGGGAATTATGAGTGCCACTCTTGGTGTAATTTTAAAAGAATTACAACCTGACATAAAGATTGAAATTTATGAAAGATTAGATATTGCCGCTGCCGAAAGTTCTGATGCGTGGAATAATGCAGGAACGGGGCATTCAGCTTTTTGTGAGTTAAATTACACTCCAGAAAAGGCTGACGGAAGTATTGATCCAAAAAAAGCAATAAGTATAGCAGAATCTTTTGAGATTTCTCGTCAATTCTGGTCTTATCTAGTCCAGGAAAATAAAGTACCATCTCCGGATAATTTTATTAAAAGTGTTCCTCACATGAGTTTTGTTTGGGGCGAAAAAAATGTGGAATATCTTAAAAAAAGATTTGAAGCATTACAAAGCAATCCTATTTTTTCTCAAATGGAATTTAGTTCTGACTTTGAAAAACTGAAAGAATGGATGCCACTTGTAATGGAAGGCAGAGAAACTACTGAAAAACTAGCGGCTACTCACATGGAAATTGGTACCGATGTTAATTTTGGAGCTTTGACCAGAAGTATGTTTAATTATTTAGAAAAACTTGACGGTGTTTCTTTATACTTTAATCATGAAGTAACAAAATTAAAACAACGTGAAGATAAAAGCTGGAGAATAAAAATCACTGATTTAGCAACTGGTCAAAAACGAAAAGCGTATACCAAATTTGTTTTCATTGGTGCTGGTGGAGGTTCATTGCCTTTATTAGAAAAAGCAAACGTTCCGGAAGGAAATGGTTACGGAGGTTTCCCTGTAAGCGGACAATGGTTAAAATGTACAAACCCTGAGGTAATTGCTAAACATCAGGCAAAAGTTTACGGTAAAGCTAGTGTTGGTGCGCCACCAATGTCTGTTCCTCATATTGATACCCGTGTAATTGACGGAGAAAAAGCATTACTTTTTGGTCCATTTGCGGGATTCTCAACACGTTTCTTAAAAAATGGTTCTTACCTGGATTTACCATTATCTATAAAAGCAAACAATTTAATTCCGATGTTATCAGCGGGATACCATAATATTCCACTAACTAAATATTTGATCGAGCAAGTACGTCAATCTCCAAAAGACAGAATGAATGCTTTACGCGAATATTTGCCAACAGCACGTTCTAAAGATTGGAAATTAGAAAAAGCCGGACAACGTGTTCAGGTGATTAAAAAAGATGAAAAAGGTGGTGGAGTTTTAGAATTTGGTACAGAAGTTATCAATACACATGACGGGACTTTAGCAGTGTTGTTAGGAGCTTCTCCTGGTGCATCGACCGCAGTGGCCATTATGATTGACTTGGTTAGCAGATGTTTTACAGATCAAATTAAAACACCGGAATGGGAGGCAAAAATGAAAAATATGATTCCTTCTTACGGACAAACTTTAAATGATAAACCAGAACTTTTAACAGAACTTAGAAAACATACTTCTGAAGTTTTGAAATTGAATAATTAAAGATTTAGAATATAATTTTTAAAGTGAATAAAAAAAAGATGAGAGCTTAGTTAATTAATTTAAACTAAGCTCTGTTTATTTAAAATCAAAAATAATATGGCAATTTCTAAAACAGACAAACCAGCTTTAATCTTAATAGATATTCAAAAAGGATTTGATGATATTCAGTATTGGGGCGGACAAAGGAATAATTTAAAGGCGGAAGAAAACGCTGGTGATATTTTGAAACTTTGGAGAGAAAATGATCTTCCCGTTTTTCATATTAAACATTGTTCATCGAATCCAAATTCTTTGCTTAATGAAAATAATCCTGGGAATGAATTTAAAGATCTGGTTAAGCCATTTGATAGTGAAGTAGTAATTAAGAAACATGTAAATAGTGCATTTATTGGTACTGATTTGAAAGTGCAATTAGATAATGCAAATATTAAAACACTTGTAATTGTTGGTTTAACAACAGATCATTGTGTTTCGACTACAACACGAATGGCCGGTAACTTTGGATATGAAACTTTTGTTGTTTCAGACGCTACAGCAACTTTTAATAAAAAAGGTTTTGACGGGCAAAATTATTCAGCTGAACTCATTCACGAAACAGCACTTGCTAGTTTAAATGGAGAGTTTGCCACTGTTGTAACAACAGATTTCATAAAGCAAAATATTTTTTAGTAGAAAATCTAAAAGGATTAATCTGGATTTGTTGCTTTTATCTCTTTTGTAATTTTTAGAATCTTTTCGGCCAGATTGCTCATCCAGATCAATTGCTCGATGACCATTTGTGCTTCCTGCATCTTTGCTTGACGTGTTTCTTTGTCGAGTTCGTCATCTGCAGCCAAACGTTTAAAATTAACTCGTTTTAGCTCTTCAAATTGCAAGGTAACATCTTCCTTATCAAAAAAAGTATCAGTTATAATGGCTTCATTTCTTAAAATAGAAATAGAATGATCTAAATTTGCCAAAATGGTTTTAATGATGTAATTAAAGGATTCTGAGGCTGATGTGGTTTGGTGTGACTGTATATAAGTTGATAGTGATGCTAAAGCAGATAATATCGAATGATTTAATACGACTAGTTTATTGACTAACGGTAGTGTTTTTTGCTTCGATTTTGGTTCCTGCATCATACGCTGAAAAGAAGTCATTAAGTTACCAATTTCAACAAAAGCGTTTTTTCGGGCTAATCGGTACGAAGTTGGAATTTCTCCTTTTTTATTATAAAAATCAGCAATTTCTTTAAGGTAATTTCTGTTGGCGCGAATCGTATTTTCAATATGAATAGGTGTATTTATAAATTCCCAGGCCGGCCATAAAAACTGATTAGCAATAAAGGCCAAAATTGCTCCGGCTAATGTGTCTAAAACTCTAAACTGAATCACTTCAACAACATTCGGCGTTAAAATTCCGTATATAAAAACAACGTACATCGTTACAAAAGTTGCGCTTATTTTATAATTGATCTGAGTGAACGAAATACCAAGAAGCATACAAACGATAGATAATATACTAAGAGCAACATGGTTTTGAATGAATGAAACAATTCCAAAAGCCAGCAATCCGCCCAGAATAGTTCCAAAAATTCTGTTGTACGAACGTTCTTTAGTCAATCCATAACCGGGTCTCATAATTACAACGATGGTCAATAAAATCCAATACACATTTTGAAAAGGTAAAAGTTGACCAATAATAAAGCCAATCAAAATGGTGATCGTCAAGCGTAAGGAATGTCTGAAAATGGAAGACGAAAGACTTATATTTTCGGTTAATGTACGTAATGGATAATATTGTGGCGTTAAGAATTTTTCGAGCTCTTTGTCCTTGTCTTTTAGTTTATAAGATTGCATGGCAAGCGAAAAAGCACGTTGGATAATTTTGATTTTTCCAACTTGGTTTTTAGCATATTTCAGCATATTGGTCAACATCAAAACACCTTCGGCAGCTTCGTCTTTGCCTAATGTTTTTTCGTAATCAAAGATGGCAAATTCAAGAGCGTCGAGTTCGTTTTTTAAATTATTTTTGTCTACATAAACGCTAATATGATGCACATTTTTAGAAAGCTTCTTCAAAGTAGAAGCTAGTTTATAAGCCACATTTTGATATGTTCTGAGAACCTCTGGATGTTTAGCAAATTTTTCGTGAAGCTTACTGTGATCAAAGGAAGTATAAAGTGCCAACTCCTGAATTTCGACTAATGTGATAAAAACAAGCAGCATTTTACGGTTTTGACTCGTAGTTCCGGACGCATTTTGATTACCAATAAGCATTTTTCTTAAATCTTCATGAATCAGATTTAAATCAACCTGAACGGCCAATTGTTTTTCAATTATGGCTTGTCGATTAGCTTCGGGGCTCCATAAATCACCTCTTAATTTTAAATATTTTGCTGTTAGTTTTATTCCTTCAGCAATTTCCAGTTCTACATACTTATAAGGTTGTATAAAATGAAAAACAAGAGATACAATCAAATATAAAATACCACCAATAAAGATAAAACCAGAATACTGAAAAGCTTCCCATCCTTCATGCAAATGTCCAAATGATAATGAAATCGATAATAAAGCCGAGAATGAAACCAAAGTAGCACGTTGCCCATAAACAGAAATCATGGAACATAAAAAAAGAAGAAACCCCAGAAAAGGATAAAATATTAAGGGATATGGATAAGCAAGATTTACTAGTAAATTGACACCGGAAACAATAAATGAAGCAACAATAAGTCCTTTAATCTTATGACTTAATGAACTTGGGATATCACTTGGGTACGTATAAAAGGCACCTAAAGCAATTGTAAAACCAATTTCAAAGTGCCCTAAGAAATTTAAAATCAGGACAGGAACAACAGAAGCAATAGTTACTTTTGAGGCGTTTAAAAAAGAAGTACTGTTGGTAAATTTCGAGATACGATCAAGCATATATTGCGGTTTACTAGCAAAGGTAAGAATTGTACGAATTATTTTGGCATAATTATGGATGAGATTTTGCGTAGTAATCAAAAAATAGATATATTCTATTGAAGACAATTATTCATTGACTATTTTTTACTATTTTTGCCACCTAATTAAAGGAGGACTAAATTTAGGTTTTTCAGTAGATAATACATTAAAATAATACAAATGATTTTACCAATTGTAGGATACGGTGATCCTATTTTAAGAAAAGTGGGTGAGGCAATTGCGCCGGATTACCCAAACTTAAAAGAAACAATAGCAAACATGTATGAAACCATGTATAACGCTTATGGTGTTGGACTTGCTGCACCGCAAGTGGGTATGGCAATTCGTTTGTTTGTGATTGATACGACTCCTTTTAGCGATGATGAAGATTTATCGGCAGAAGAGCAAAAAAACTTAAAAGGGTTTAAAAAAACTTTTATCAACGCTAAGATTGTTAAAGAAGAAGGTGAGGAGTGGAGTTTTAACGAAGGATGCTTAAGTATTCCGGATGTTCGCGAAGATGTTTATAGAAAACCAACTGTTACAATAGAATATTGCGAAGAAGATTTTGTAATGAAAACAGAGGTTTTTGATGGTTTAATAGCAAGAGTTATTCAGCACGAATACGATCATATTGAAGGAGTTTTGTTTACAGATAAAATATCTTCTTTGAAAAAACGTTTGATTCAAAAGAAATTGAAAAATATTACTGAAGGTAAAACTTTTCAAGAGTACAGAATGAAATTTGCGGCTGCAAAAAAAGGGAGATAAGTATTCTAAAGTAAGTTTAGAATCAACAAAATATAATAAATCAAATTCTTAATACTAATTTTAATAAACATGAATTTAGAGAAAATTTTAGCCATTTCTGGGAAACCAGGTTTATATGTATTGAAAGTGCAAACTCGTACAGGTTTTGTGGCAGAATCCTTGACAGATGGAAAAAAAATTACAGTAAACTTAAAAAGTAACGTAAGTTTATTATCAGAAATTTCAATTTATACGCACGATGGCGAGAAACCATTAACTGAAGTAATGCAACGTATTGCAACTAAAGAAAATAAAGGACAAGCTATTTCACATAAAGAAGATAATGCTACATTGGCAGCTTATTTCAAAGAAATTTTAGCGGATTATGATGAAGAAAGAGTTTACCCTTCAGATATTAAAAAAGTATTAAACTGGTACAATACACTTCAGGCTAAAGGATTAGTTACTGATTTAGCTCCTGCTGTTGCTGAAACTACTGAGGAAACTCCAGTTGTTGAAGAAAAAGCTAAAAAAGCTCCGGCTGCTAAAAAAGCAAAAGTTAAAAAAGAAGAATAGTAGATTATTACATTCAAATATATTAATCCTGTTAAGATGTTTTCTTGACAGGATTTTTTACTTTTACAACATTCGGTTACAACCCAAAAAAACTTCATATAATGAGCAAAGAACTTCAACTTAAAGCCTTCGAGAGATTATTAATTATAATGGATGAGCTTCGTGAACAATGTCCTTGGGATAAAAAACAGACTTTGCAAACGCTTAGACATCTTACAATTGAAGAAACTTATGAATTAGGAGATGCTATTTTAGATAATGATCTGAATGAAGTTAAAAAAGAACTGGGCGATTTATTATTGCATATTGTTTTTTACGCCAGAATAGGTTCTGAAACCAATGATTTTGATATTGCCGATGTTTGTAATGAAATTTGTGATAAGTTAATTCATCGTCATCCACATATTTATAGCGATACAGTTGTAAAAGATGAAGAAGAAGTCAAACAAAACTGGGAAAAATTAAAACTTAAGGAAGGCAAAAAATCTGTTTTAGAAGGTGTTCCAAGAAGTTTACCAGCCTTAGTAAAAGCAAGCCGAATTCAGGATAAAGTAAAAGGAGTGGGTTTTGATTGGGAAGAACCGTACCAGGTTTGGGATAAAGTTCAGGAAGAACTCGAAGAATTGCAAGTAGAAGTAAAATCTGGTGATCAGGATAAAATTGAAGCCGAATTTGGCGATGTTTTGTTCTCGATGATTAATTATGCAAGATTTTTAAATGTGAATCCGGAGGATGCCTTAGAACGCACCAATAAAAAGTTTATCAAGCGTTTTCAATATCTTGAGAGTAAAGCAAGCGAATTAGGTAAACCATTAATGGATATGACTTTGGCAGAAATGGATGTGTTTTGGAATGAAGCTAAAAAACTATAACTATTCAGCTAGTTTTTTTAAGGCTTTTATATTTTTAAGGATGATTTTTTTACCCAGTAACTCAATCAATTCCAGTTTGTTAAAGTCAGATAATAATCGAATACAGCTTTCAGTAGCAGTTCCAATCATTCCTGCTAATTCTTCTCTGCTAAGTTGTACTTTTAGAGTTTTATCTGTGTTTTCTCCAAATGCGTCATATAAGTAAAGCAAGGTTTCTGCTAATCGTTGTTTGACAGTTTTTTGAACCAATGCAATTTTATCATTTTCAGATTCTTTCAGGTCTTCGCAAACAGATTGCATCAGGTTCATCGAAAATTGATTGTTATTATTAAAGAAATGTATGATTTCGTTTTTCGGAATAAAGCAAACTTCCATGTCGGCAACAGCTTTTGCGGTCAAATTCGCAGGCTCATTACTAATCATAGAACGTTGTCCTAAAAGCTCACCTGATTTTACAAGCTTAACAATCTGATCTTTTCCATTAGCACTTAATTTTGAAAGTTTTCCAACACCATCTTTTATACAAAAAACGCCATTTGTGATTTCGCCTTCTTCAAAAATCGCTTCTCCCTTTTTTATTTTGTAGCTGGATTTGCTATTAGCCAACTTTACAACCTCATCTTTATTCAGTGCTTTAAGAGAAGATAGCTGTCTTACGATACATTGGTCACATTTATTCATAGCAAAAAAATTTACTGCAAAATTAACCAATAATCGCTTTCGAAGGTGCTATTGTTACCGAAAAAACGCATAAAAAACCTTATGTTGTTATTTTAGTGTTTTATTTCAGTAAATTAGAATTCGATTTTATTGCAACATGATAAATGTCATATTTAAAGTCGCCTCTTATTTTGAATATTTGTTGCATTAAAAAAAAACAAATTATGAGTGACCGGAGTTGTTTTCATTGTGGACTTACCATTCCTAAAAATGAAGAAATCAATTTTGACGAAAAAAGGTTTTGTTGCAATGGCTGTAAAACCGTTTACGAAATTTTTAGTCTTCACGATTTAACCTGTTATTATGATTTCGAAAAATCGCCAGGTGCCACTCCACAAGATATTCAGGGTAAATATGACTTCTTGGACAATGAAGCTATTTTGTCCAAAATATTAGAATTTAATGAAGGTAACACCGCAATAGTTTCATTAAATATACCTCATATTCATTGCAGTTCTTGTATTTGGATTCTTGAAAATCTAAATAGAATTCAGTCCGGAATAAGTACTTCTCAGGTTAATTTTCCTGAAAAGCGAGTCCGAATTACTTTCAATTCCAGTGTTGTTTCACTCAAAGATATTGCAAATTTATTAAGTTCAATAGGTTATGAACCCTATATAAGTTTAGAAAATTACGAAACAGGAAAAAATAGTATCGATCGAAGTTTGACGTACAAATTAGGAGTCGCTTTCTTTTGTTTTGGAAACATTATGTTGCTTTCTTTTCCGGAATACTTTGAAATTAAAGAATTCTGGTTAGATAATTACAAACCATTTTTTAGAATTTTAATTTTTGTTTTGGCATTGCCGAGTTTTTTATATTCAGCAAGTGGCTATTATGTTTCTGCCTATAAAAGTATAAAATCAGGAATGTTAAACATTGATATTCCAATCGCTTTAGGAATTATCGTGATGTTTGTTCGAAGCACGTTTGATATTTTTATGAATTATGGATCTGGTTTTTTCGACAGTTTAACGGGATTAGTTTTCTTTATGTTACTCGGAAAAATGTTTCAAATAAAAACCTATAGTTTTTTAAGTTTTGAGAGAGATTTTAAATCCTATTTTCCAATTGCCGTTACCCGAATCAACGCTGACACATCTGAAGAAAGTGTGCCTATTTATGATATTTTAAAAGGCAACAGATTATTAATTAGAAATCAGGAATTAATTCCGGTTGATGGTATTTTAATAAGCGAAAGTGCCGAAATTGATTATAGTTTTGTAACTGGAGAAGCAGTTCCTATAACAAAAAAATCTGGTGATAAAGTATTTGCCGGAGGAAAGCAAATTGGTAAAGTTGTAGAAATGGAGGTTTTACATTCCGTTTCGCAAAGTTATCTGACACAATTATGGAGCAATGAAATTTTTCAGAAAAAGGTATTCCAGAAACACAAAACGATAACGGATGCAATTAGCCGCTATTTTACACCTATATTATTATTAATTGCTTTTGGAGGATTTGGCTACTGGATATTTATCGATGCCAATACCGCTTTCAATGTTTTTACAGCAGTTTTAATTGTGGCTTGTCCTTGTGCGCTCGCGCTTACGGCGCCTTTTACCTTTGGTAATATTCTTCGAATAATGGGCAAACAAAAAATGTATCTCAAAAATGCATTAGTAATCGAACAATTAGCCAAAGTCGATACCATAGTCTTCGATAAAACCGGAACAATTACAACCAACAAAAAATCTAATATCCTATACGAAGGTGATAAATTGAGCGACGACGATTTTATGCTTATTAAAAATGTTCTTCGTGGCTCTAATCATCCTTTAAGCCGAATGTTATATGATTTTCTGCCAGAATCAAAAAGACTTATAATCGATGATTTTCAGGAGGTAACCGGAAAAGGAATTCAGGCTTCTGTTGAGAATAAAACAATCAAAATTGGATCTGCGGAATTTGTAGACAGTCCAATCTCGGATCTTTCAGAAATCGAAAAAACAGGTCTGCATATTAGAATCAATGATACTTATTATGGGAAATTTACATTCCAGAATCAATATCGAGAAGGCTTAGAAAAATTATTCCTGACATTAAGTAAGGAATATCAAATAAAAGTGCTTTCAGGAGATAATGATGGAGAAAGAACTAATTTGGAGTCTATTTTACCTAAAAATACAGAGTTGATTTTTAATCAAAAACCAGAGCAGAAATTGGAGTTTATCAAAAAACTGCAAGAAAGCGGTAAAAATGTAATGATGGTTGGAGATGGTTTAAACGATGCCGGTGCTTTAGCACAAAGTAATGTTGGAATCTCTATTTCTGAAAATGTCAATGTATTTTCTCCGGCCTGTGATGCGATTTTAGCAGCGAGCGAGTTTTCGCGTCTTGATTATTTTTTAAAATTATCTGAAAAGTCAATTACAATAATAAAAATGAGTTTTGTTTTATCATTACTCTATAATATAGTAGGACTTTCTTTTGCTATTTCAGGAAATCTGCTTCCTTTAGTTGCCGCGATTATCATGCCTTTAAGTACAATTACAATAGTAAGTTTTGTGACTTTAATGTCTAACTATTTCAGTAATAGTAATTTAAAATAATTATAAATAAATCAGAGATTATTTTTCCTACATTTAGTAAATCTCTTCTAGTATGATAATTATCATATTTTATACGCCTGTCACCCGCTAATTTTGTTAATATAAATTTATGGTATGAGTGTTATTTATCTATTAATTTCAGTAAGTATTTTCGTTGCAATAGGCTTCTTTATTGCTTTTATTGTAGCTGTCAAATCCGGACAGTACGATGACGATTATACTCCTTCCGTCAGAATGCTTTTTGACGATGAAATCAAAATTACCCCACAGAATAATAATTCACCAACCGAAGAAAAACAAGTATAATTATGGAAATGGAACAGTTTTATTACGATAACAAAATTGTAAAAAAATTCATTTATGCCACTATCCTTTTTGGAGTAGTAGGTATGTTAGTGGGACTAACCTTAGCGGTTATGTACCTTTTTCCCAACATGACAGATGGGATTTCATGGCTTAGTTACGGTCGATTAAGACCATTACACACCAATGCTGTTATTTTTGCCTTTGTTGGAAATGCCTTTTTTGCGGGTATGTATTATTCGATGCAGCGATTGCTAAAAGCCAGAATGTTTAGTGATTTTTTAAGTAACTTACATTTTTGGGGCTGGCAGCTTATTATTGTTGCGGCCGCTATAACACTACCTTTAGGTTATACCTCTTCAAAAGAATATGCCGAATTAGAATGGCCAATTGATATTGCTATCGCAATTATTTGGGTTGTGATGGGTATCAATATGATTGGTACAATGTTGCGTCGTAGAGAGCGTCATTTATACGTTGCAATCTGGTTTTATCTGGCGACATTTGTTACAGTTGCCGTTTTGCATATTTTTAATAATATTGAATTACCAGTTTCAGCTTTAAAAAGTTATTCTGTTTATGCAGGAGTTCAGGATGCATTAGTACAATGGTGGTACGGTCACAATGCAGTGGCATTTTTCTTAACGACTCCATTTTTAGGATTAATGTATTATTTTGTTCCAAAAATAGCTAACCGACCTGTTTATTCTTATCGTTTATCAATCATTCACTTTTGGTCGTTGATTTTTATTTATATCTGGGCAGGACCACACCATTTATTATATTCTGCTTTACCAAACTGGGCTCAAAATTTAGGTGTTGCTTTTTCAATAATGCTTATTGCTCCATCTTGGGGAGGTATGATCAACGGACTTCTTACATTAAGAGGTGCTTGGGATAAAGTTCGTGAAGAACCAGTACTTAAATTCTTTGTAGTAGCCATTACAGGTTACGGAATGGCAACTTTCGAAGGACCAATGCTGTCTCTAAAAAATGTAAATGCTATTGCGCACTATACAGACTGGATTATTGCGCACGTTCACGTTGGAGCATTAGCCTGGAACGGATTCATGTCATTTGCTATCATTTATTGGATGGTTCCCCGTATGGCAAAAACGACATTATTCTCTAAAAAATTAGCCAATCTTCATTTTTGGATCGGTACGTTAGGAATTATTTTTTATGCATTACCAATGTACGTAGCCGGTTTTCAACAGGCTTCTATGTGGAAACAATTCAATCCTGATGGAACTCTAAAATACGGAAATTTCCTTGAAACAGTTACGGCAATCATGCCATTATATTGGATGAGAGCAATTGGAGGGACATTATATTTAACCGGAATGATAATTCTAGTTTATAATATTGTCAGAACTGTAAAAGCCGGTCAACCAATTGAAGATGAACTAGCACAGGCTCCGGCTTTGCAAAGAATCAGCAGCAATAGACTTCGAGGCGAAAAGTTTCATACCTGGTTAGAAAGAAAACCAATCCAGCTGACTATTTTGGCTACGATTGCAATATTAATAGGAGGTATTATTCAAATTGTACCAACTATTATGGTAAAATCGAATATTCCAACGATTTCAAGTGTTAAGCCTTATAGCCCTTTAGAACTTGAAGGACGTGATTTATACATAAGAGAGGGGTGTGTTGGTTGTCACTCACAATCAGTTCGTCCGTTTAGAAGTGAAGTAGAACGTTACGGACCACAATCTAAAGCAGGAGAATTTGTGTACGATCATCCATTTTTATGGGGATCAAAACGTACAGGTCCGGATTTATTGAGAGTTGGAGGAAAGTACAATGACAACTGGCATTTCAATCACTTCTGGAATCCACAAAGTACATCAGCAGGTTCAATTATGCCAGGATATAAATGGTTGTTTGACAATAAAGCAATGGATCTGTCATTAACTCAAAAGAAAATGCAGGCTATGGTTTCGCTTGGAGTGCCGTATTCAGAAGCTGAAATTACAAATGCGCAGAAAACATTGCGAACCCAAGCGCTTAAAATAGAAAAAAGCTTAGAAAACGATCCTGATTTTGTAAAAAGTTATCAGGATAGTAAGAAAAAAGCAGCAGCAAAAGGGGAAGAATTTGTACCGATGAACGAAAGAGAAATTGTTGCTTTGATTGCCTATGTGCAAAGGCTTGGAACTGATATTAAAGTAAAAGAAAATTCTAAATAGCAGCGCGATGTTTGAACAAATAAAACACAATATGGAGAATATATCGGGTATAGAAATTTACCCGATTCTTTCTCTCTTGATATTCTTTTTCTTTTTTGTTGGATTGGCTTTTTGGGTATTCTCGTATAAAAAAGATAAAATAGACGAAATGAGTGAAATTCCTTTAGACGAAGGACTTATTATAATTTCAAAAGATAAATAAAATGAAAAAGTTTTTCCCAGTATATGTAAGAGTTCCGCTGATTTTTTTCATCGGATTCGCCTTAATGGAATATTTGATAGATTCAGGAGATCGCCCGGCTTTTATAAAATATCCAATGGTTTCGGTTTTTTTGTTTGTCTTTTTATTTATTCTGATCGCTATCGAAATTACATTAAGTGCCGTTAATCGCGTAATGTATCAATTAATGTCGCCGGAAGAAAAAGCTAAATTAGATCATGAAAATAGCTTGACTTTAACAGAAAGCACTTGGTATAAAGATTTAATGCATAAGCTAACCAAAACACAGCCTATTGAAAAAGAAGGTGATTTGTTGATGGATCATGATTATGATGGAATTAAAGAACTTGATAATAATTTACCGCCTTGGTGGGTATATTTATTCTATATCTGTATCATTTTTGGTGTAATCTATGTAGCACGCTATGATATATTCGGAGCTGACGATCAGGAAATGGAACTTAAAAAAGAAATGGCACAGGCTAAAATTGATGTTGACGAATATCTAAAAACAGCACCGGATTTAATGGATGAAAAAACGGTTGTTTTACTAACTGATCCGGAAAATTTAGCAATTGGAAAAGAAATTTTTACAACCAATTGTGCTGCTTGTCACCGTGCTGATGCCGGAGGTCAAATTGGACCAAATTTAACTGATGATCGCTGGATTTTAGGCGGAGGAATTAAAAATGTTTTTCACACAATTACCAATGGAGGTCGTGATGGAAAAGGAATGGTTTCGTGGAAAACTAATGGTATGAAACCAAAAGAAATTCAAAAAGTTGCCAGTTATATTTTATCGTTACAAGGATCGAATCCAAAAGATCCAAAAGCACCAGAAGGTGATGTTTGGGTAGACGAAAGTGCTCCTAAAACAGATGCAGCAGCAGATACAAAAAAAGATACCACAGCAGTTAAAAAATAATTAGAATATTATGTCAAATTTACCAGACGAAGCTTTTAGAGATACCATTGGAACTATTGATGAAGGTGGTAATCGAAAATTTATTTTCCCTAAAAAACCGTCTGGTAAGTTCTATGAGTATAGAAAAATAGTCAGTTACGTTCTACTGGCTATTTTAATTGCTAATCCCTTTATAAAAGTAAACGGAAACCAATTTATGATGTTCAATATTATAGAGCGTCGTTTCAATATTTTTGGTTTCCCTTTCTGGCCTCAGGATTTTTATCTTTTTGTAATATCAATGCTGGTTGGTGTTGTCTTTGTAATTTTATTTACCGTTGTTTTTGGAAGAATTTTTTGTGGATGGATTTGTCCGCAGACCATTTTTCTGGAAATGGTTTTCCGCCGAATAGAATATTGGATTGATGGTGATCGAGGTGCCCAGTCCCGCTTAGCAAGACAGGAATGGAATGCTGAAAAAATCCAAAAAAGAGTTACTAAATGGACTGTTTTTTTTCTGATTTCATTTGGAATTGCAAATGTCTTTTTAGCTTATTTGGTAGGTAGTGATGCTTTGTTTTTAATGGTAGAGCAAGGACCAATTCAGCAGGCAAGTAACTTTATTGCACTTCTTATTTTTACAGGTGTTTTTTATTTTGTTTTTGTTTGGTTTCGCGAACAGGTTTGTATCATTGCGTGTCCTTACGGCAGGCTTCAAGGTGTTCTTTTAGATGATAAGTCTATTAATGTGGCGTATGATTTTGTTAGGGGAGAAAAAGAAGCTGGACGTGCTAAATTCAATAAAAAAGAAGATAGAATTACTACAGGAAAAGGTGATTGTATAGATTGTCACCAATGTGTACATGTCTGTCCAATGGGAATTGATATTAGAAACGGAACTCAGTTAGAATGTACCAATTGCACTGCTTGTATTGATGAATGCGATAGTATAATGGATTCTGTTGGTTTACCAAAAGGATTGATTCGTTATGCTTCTGAAGATGAAATTACCAAAAAAGAACCTTTCAGGTTTACAGCCAGAATGAAAGGTTATACAGCTGTTTTGTTTATTTTATTGAGTGTTTTTATTGGAATGTTATTCTTACGAACCAATGTTGAAGCAGTCATTTTACGCTTGCCCGGACAACTTTTTCAGCATAAAGGCGATAAAATTAGTAATGTTTATACTTATAAGATTGTCAATAAAACAATGAAAGATTATAATGATATTCATTTTGAGTTGATTGATCAAAAAGGAGAAATAAAAAATGTTGGAAAGGAACATTTTAAAATAAACAAAGAAGATATTTCGCAAGGCACATTATTTATAGAAATAGGCGAAGTTCTTTTAGAAAGTGATAAAACCAAAGTGAAAATTGGAGTTTATAATGGTAAAGAATTGCTTGAAACTACTACAACAAATTTTTTAGGACCAAGAAGTTTTAATTAAAAAATATACTATGATGAAAATAAATTGGGGAACAGGAATAGTCATTGCATTTGCATTGTTTATGACTTTTATTTTATATTTTGTTTTTGAAGTACAGTCAAACAGTAAGTATGACAATGACTTGGTGGTTGAAGAATATTATAAACATGATTCGCATTTTCAGGATGAAATGGCCCGAATTCAAAATGCTCATGATTTACAACAAAAACCGTCAATTGTTTATAATGAAAATGGTGTGGAAATAGCTTTTCCAGCAACTTTTGAAAGTGATAAAGTAAAAGGAAATGTGCTGTTATACAGGCCTTCAAATAAGAAATTTGATTTTGATACTCAAATAACTTTGACAAATTCATCTTTGCTTATTCCGCAAAAGAAGTTGATTAAAGGCCGTTGGGATGTCAATATGGAATGGGAATATAAGGGAACAAAATATCTTTCAAAAGAAGTGATTTATGTAAATTAAAATACTTTTTGATCATTTTAATCCAATTAATCTGTGGCAAAAAAATAAAAAACAAATGTTGTATTCCGCTTTCATATTAGGTTTAATTAGTAGTTTGCACTGCATAGGAATGTGTGGTCCAATTGCGATGATGCTGCCTGTAGATCGCCGGAATGAAGCTAAACGAGTAACTCAAATTATTACCTATCATTTAGGTCGTCTGACCGCTTATGCTACGATAGGTTTAATTTTTGGTTTGTTGGGAAGAGGTTTTTTCCTGGCTGGATTACAACAAAAAATGTCAATTTTTATTGGTGTAGCAATGATAATTGTAGTTTTGATTCCGGAGAAAATTTTCTCGAAGTATAATTTTTCAAAACCGGTTTACAAGGTAATTTCAAAAATAAAATCAAGCTTAGGAAATCAATTTAAAAAGAAAACGTATAAATCTCTTTTCACTATCGGGTTATTAAACGGCTTTTTGCCTTGCGGAATGGTTTATGTTGCTTTATTTGGTGCAATCGCAATGCAGAGTGCAAGTTTTGGAGTTTTGTATATGATCTTATTCGGATTGGGAACAATGCCATTAATGACAATTGTTGTCTACATCAATTCATTGATAAAACTTCCATTTAGAAATAAAATACAAAAAGCAATTCCTTACGTTGCGATTATTATTGGGATTTTATTTATTCTTAGGGGACTAGGTTTAGGAATTCCTTATATTTCTCCATCAAATATGAGTTTGTTTGTACAAGGAACTCCTAACTGTCATTAAACGGTCATCGAGAACAAATTAGTATTTGGTGATTTTCTTTTTAAATGTAAATCAAAAGCCATACAAATATTTCGAACAAATGGTTTTCCTGCTTCAGTAATTTTTATTTTATCTTTTTCGATTATAATTAACTGATCGTTTTCTATTTCTTTTAAATCAAGTAAAACGTTTGGAAGTTCTTCAAAATAGAGATCTTCATTAGACCAGGAAGTTTCAAACTCGCAGGTTAGGTTTAAAATATGTTTTCGGATAATTAAATCTTCATTTTCTAAAATATGCCCTTTTACAATTGGAAGTTTATCCCATTCTAATAGCTGATAATAATCTTCGAGGTTTTTAGTGTTTTGGGCAAAACTGTACCAACTGTCACTAATAGAAGAAACACCCAGACCAATCATGAGTTGTGTTTTTGAAGCACTATATCCCATGAAATTTCGATGTAGTTTTTTGCTTAAAACAGCTTTGTGTAAACTGTCAGATTCTAAAGCAAAATGATCCATTCCTATTTCGTCATAGCCGTTTTTTGAAAGCATTTGTTTTCCAATTTCATACAATTTTCTTTTTTCAGCATCTTTTGGGAGATTTTCTTCATTGAAACCTCTTTGCCCGTTTCCTTTTATCCAAGGCACATGAGCATAGCTGTAAAAGGCTAGACGATCTGGTTTAAGAGAATTTGTTTTTTCGATAGTATCAATGACATCTTCAATGGTTTGAAAAGGCAAACCAAATATAATATCATGACCAATAGAGGTATATCCAATTTCTTTGGCCCAAAATGTCACTTTTGCAACATTATGAAAAGGTTGGATTCTGTGTATTGCTTTCTGAACTTTTTCGGCATAATCCTGAACACCAAAACTTACTCGGCGAAAGCCTAAATCATACAATTTTTTAAGTTGCTCATAAGTAGTATTGTTAGGATGGCCTTCAAAACTGAATTCATAGTTTTCAGCTTTATTCGCAAAACTAAAAATACCATTTATAAGATGTTCTAAATTATTTTTTGAAAAAAATGTTGGAGTTCCTCCGCCCAAATGAATTTCTTTGATAATTGGTTTTTCGGGTAATAATTTACAATACAAACGCCACTCTTTTAAAAGTGCCTTTATATATTCTTCTTCAACCGAATGATTTTTTGTAATTCGTTTATTGCAGCCACAAAAAGTACACATGCTTTCGCAGAATGGTAAATGAATATATAAACTTATTCCGCTTTGCGAATTACTTTCGGTGAATGCTTTTTGAAAAGATTCAATCCATTTTTCCGTTGTAAAGGCGGCTTCATTCCAATAAGGAACTGTTGGATAGCTTGTGTATCTTGGACCTGGTACATTGTATTTTTGGATCAATGAAATTTTCATAAAGACGGATTTTTGTGTCTTTCAAAATTAAGATTTACGCTTAAGGCATAAAATGAC
Organism: uncultured Flavobacterium sp.; assembly: GCF_963422545.1. Classification (NCBI taxonomy): domain Bacteria; kingdom Pseudomonadati; phylum Bacteroidota; class Flavobacteriia; order Flavobacteriales; family Flavobacteriaceae; genus Flavobacterium; species uncultured Flavobacterium sp. The sequence goes on along the minus strand of NZ_OY730244.1, from coordinate 39,366 downwards.
AAATGTCATGTAATTACAAAAAAAAGAGACTCATAATGAGCCTCTTTTCTGAATTAAATAACTAACGTGAAATAGAATTTTGGATGGTTTTAAGCCATTTTTTAGCAAACATATGATCTTGATAAGCGCTTATTTGTTTGATGCGATCATCGTCAAAATCATAGAATGGAATTGTAATTTTTTTAGCAGTTTCTTTTTCCTGAAATTCAAAATCAATTTTGAGGATTGTATCTGAATTTCCATCGGTTGTTAAAATTAATTTACAAGAAGAAACAGTTTTTAAATCTAAATAAGTTGATTCATCTTTATTTGGATTAAAATTCATTAGAATGAATTTTCTGTTCTTTTGATCTATTGTAAGTGTTTTGTTGCTTTGAGATTCAGTTAAATCAAAATCTTCGGGATATGTTGGGTTGAACTTCTTTTTTATGTTTAAAATCTTTGATTTGTTTGCAGCGCTTGATCGTGCAGAAAAATAAACGGGAATGGCTACTATGATCGCGATCACAATACCAATTATGGTTACACTTGTTTCCATTTTGTTTTTAAAATTTGATAAATAATATGAAATGATAAATAGTTTTCAGAAAGAAAACCACTTATTTAACTTAGAAGAAATAGATTCTTCTGATCAGAATTTCATGTACTTATCTACCAGAAAAAATGGAAGGGATAGAGCATAAGTAAGACTTTTTTGCTCTGTGTTAGAAATTGATTTGCAAAGTTTGATGCTGATTTTGCTGCTTTGTGCTGCGGAATCACCATCAATAGAGAATCAAACCATTTAATTAAAACAGGTGAATTTGTTTTTACGTTTGCTGCAAATTGATAGTTAGCTTGTGGTTGTATATAAGCTAAAGAATCTGAATAATCGATAGAAAAATTGGGATCCGTTTTTTGGTTTTCTGTTTCTTGAATTTCACTTTTTTGTACAGTCATTTCGTTTGCCTGACAGGCAAAAAAAGCGATGATTAAAAGTGAAACAAAAATAACAGTTTTACGAATCCAATTCATGGCGGCGAAATTAACTCTTAAATGACAATTAAAGAAATTTTAGAGAGTTAATTAACTTTTAAAAAGGACTTATTATTTTATCCTCAAGGTTTTATTATTGCCATTGAGGATAAAATAAGGTTATTGTTGCATTTTGAAATAATAATCAGCCGAACGTTTTCCGCTTCCATAGAACAGAAAGAATACACAAACTAACAAAACTACAATTGCCAGAATCAGGTTTTCAGAGTGCATATGTCCCATGAAATTTATCAGAACCGCCCCAAAAAGTATTGGTAACTGAGCTGCAATTGCCCATCGGGTAAGTAGCCCAAAAACAATCATAATACCTCCAATCATGTGGGCTGGCGCGATGTAATGTAATAAAAACATTCCGCCTCCATATTGATCAATTGGAGAAATTAAATCATGTAGATATTGAGCGTTTGTTACAAATGAAACACCTTTCATAAATAAAAAAACACCCAATACAATACGTACTAAATCTACTGGTAAATAAGTGTGCGCATTAGCCCATTTATTCAAGCTTTTTATATTTTCCATGATACTATGGGATTAAAAATTATAAATAAAGTTACTAATTTTTAATGATATATGTATTTTTAAGTATCTGAAAATAAGTTTTTTGCTTTTTATTTAACGTATTTTAGTGATTTTCGGAAATCTAAACCTGAATTACACCCAAATTAAATGGTTTTTGAATAGGAGCGTGGTTAGCAGCTTCGATTCCCATAGAAATCCAGGTACGGGTATCTAAAGGATCAATAATTGCATCTGTCCATAATCTGGAAGCGGCGTAATATGGCGAAGTCTGTTCGTCGTAACGTGCTTTTATTTTATTAAAAAGTTCTGTTTCCTTAGCTTCGTCGATGATTTCTCCTTTTGCTTTAAGCGAAGAAGCTTCAATTTGTGCTAAAACTTTAGCAGCCTGAGTTCCGCCCATTACAGCAAGTTCTGCACTTGGCCACGCAAAAATCAATCTTGGATCATAAGCTTTTCCACACATGGCATAATTTCCGGCTCCGTATGAGTTTCCAACGATTACAGTAAATTTAGGAACAACTGAATTACTTACTGCGTTTACCATTTTGGCACCATCTTTTATGATTCCGCCTTGTTCAGATTTTGATCCTACCATAAAACCAGTTACATCTTGTAAAAAGACCAATGGTATTTTCTTTTGATTGCAATTAGCGATAAAACGGGTTGCTTTATCAGCACTGTCAGAATAAATAACACCGCCAAACTGCATTTCGCCTTTTTTGGTTTTTACCACTTTTCTTTGGTTGGCAACAATCCCTACAGCCCAACCATCAATTCTTGCATAACCTGTAATTATTGTTTGACCGTAACCCTCTTTGTAAGCTTCAAATTCTGAATTATCAACCAGACGATTAATGATTTCCATCATATCGTATTGCTCATTTCGGGCTTTTGGCAGAATTCCGTAAATATCTTTAGGTTCAAGAGTTGGTTTCTCTGCTTTTATTCGGCTATAGCCGGCTTTATCATAATCCCCAATTTTATCAACAATATTTTTTATTTTGTCTAAAGCATCTTTATCATCTTTTGCTTTATAATCTGTAACACCAGAGATTTCGCAATGAGTGGTCGCTCCACCTAAAGTTTCATTATCAATGGTTTCTCCAATAGCTGCTTTTACTAAATAACTCCCGGCAAGGAAAATACTTCCGGTTTTATCCACAATTAAAGCTTCATCACTCATAATAGGCAAATAAGCACCACCTGCAACACAACTTCCCATTACGGCAGCGATTTGAGTGATTCCCATGCTGCTCATTTGTGCATTGTTTCTAAAAATACGTCCGAAATGTTCTTTATCCGGAAAAATTTGATCCTGAAGCGGTAAATAAACACCGGCACTATCAACTAAATAGATAATTGGTAATCTATTTTCCATGGCAATTTCTTGCGCACGTAGATTTTTCTTTGCTGTAATCGGGAACCAGGCGCCAGCTTTTACCGTTGCGTCATTCGCGACAACTATACATTGTTTACCTCTAACGTATCCTATTTTGATAACAACTCCGCCAGATGGACATCCGCCATGTTCTTCGTACATTCCTTCTCCAACAAAGCCTCCAATTTCTATACTTGTAGAATTTTCATCTAATAAATATTCGATACGCTCGCGTGCGGTCATTTTGCCTTCGGCGTGTAGTTTTTTAATGCGTTTTTCGCCTCCACCCAATTTTACTTTGGAAAATTTATGTTTTAGCTCAGAAAGTAGTAATTTATTGTGATCTTCGTTTTTATTGAAGTTTAAATCCATAATATATTGATGTTTTTACAAAATAGTGTTGGCTAATTTACAAAATCAATTGAAACCGACACAATAAATATAATATGATCTTGAGATGAAATAAAAGATGTTTCCTGAGATTCAAATATCACATGGTTCCAGGAAGAAATAAAAGAATATTCTGAGCTTGTTATAAATGAAAAAACCAGAAGCTAGCTTCTGGTTTTTTATATAATATTGTTTTGATTATTTTTTAGAATCGCAAACCATTCGTTTTAGAATTGCCCACTGTTTTAAAGCATCTCGAGCTTCTACAGCCGGATAACCCAACATTGTTTTTCCTGCGGGAATATCACCAACTACACCTGAACCAGCTCCTACAATAGCTCCGTCGCCAATAGTTGTATGATCTTTTATAGAAGCACTTCCGCCAATTATAACGCCATTTCCTAAAGTTACAGAACCTGCTAAACCGCTGTTTCCAGCCATAATACAAAATTTGCCTAATTTACTATTGTGCCCAATTTGTACTAAATTATCAATTTTGCAACCGTCACCAAGAATAGTCGAACTGAATTTTCCGCGGTCAACACAAGTATTTGCTCCAATTTCAACGCAGTTTCCGATAATTACATTTCCGATTTGCGGAATTTTTACCAAACCTTTTTCGCTACAAGGACGAAATCCAAAACCATCAGCTCCAATTGTCGCATTTGGATGAATAATACAATCATTACCAATATGACAACGCTCGCGCACAACTGTTCCTGACCAGATAATAGTGTTTCTGCCAATAGTACATTCGTCTAAAATAGTCACATTTGGGTAAATAGTGGTATAAGCACCAATTTCAACTTTTGGACCAATATAACAACCGGCACCAATTTTTGCGCCTTCGCCAATAATCGCTGTTTCGTCTATAACAGCTGTTCTGTGTATATCATTGTGGAATAAAGGAGTAGGTGGGGCAAAAAGAGCCAGAATTTGTGACATTGCCAAATCGGCATTTTTTACTTTTATGAAAGCACGATTTTCTCCGGGTTCTATCGAAATATCCTCATTAACTATGGCAATTGATGCATTTGAGGCTGACCAAAATTTTTCGTATTTTTTGTTTCCTATAAATGAAATTTCTGAAGTTGTAGCTTTTTCTAATTGCTCTGTTGCAGTGATGCTTTGCGAAGTAGTACCGTAGATTACACCATTGATAACTTCATTGATTTCTTGAATTGAATAGGATTTCATTTATTGATTTTAATAGATATTGAGGTTAATTTTCGCCAAATAAAATCAATTAGATTTTAATTACCTAATATTTTTTTTGTGTTTATTGAAATATGTTTAAAAGATTGGTTCTAATACTAAAAAATTAACATTTTACGTACTAATTTGTTGCTGGTATTGCAATTTTGATTTGCTGTTTCGAGTGGATATTTGTTTTGATTTACCTACAAATCAAGGCTTAATTCTTGTTAAAAAGAAAGGGGAGATAAAAAATAATTAATTGATAGGTAGAGACTTACAATTTTGTAAAACAATATATTTTGTAAAGAAATGATAAAACAAAAAAGCGATTCACTTTTTACTTAAAAGGAATCGCTTTTTGAGAATATTTATTCTTTTATTTTGGATAATGAAATGGCATTAATACAGTATCGCAAGCCGCTTGGCTCGGGACCGTCAGGAAAAACATGTCCCAAATGTGCATCGCAAGTATTACAAACCACCTCAACACGAATCATTCCGTATGATTTATCGGCATGATATGCGATCGCATTTTCTTTTAGAGGCTGAGTAAATGATGGCCAACCTGTTCCTGATTCAAACTTTTCTGAAGCATCAAAAAGCAAAGTTCCGCAGCATTTACATTCATAAATTCCAGGATCAAACAAACTGCAAAGTTCAGAGCTAAATGATCTTTCAGTACCTTTTAAACGTGTTACCTGAAACTCTTCAGGAGTTAAGATCTGTTTCCATTCTTCTGCCGTTTTTTCGACTCTTTTATCCGGAACCGGATTTCCTTTATTTGTAAAATGAATTACATCTGCCCATTTTATCATAACTTCTTTTTTTAAGTTTTCAGTCACAGTATTTAGTCGCAGTATTCAGTCGCAGTATTCAGTCGCAGTTAACTGAAAACTGCGACTGAAAGCTGAATACTAACATCTATTCTTCCTCTTTTTGTCCCATCATCATTAAGAATGCTTTCAGGAATGGGTCAATATTTCCGTTCATAACACCATCAACATCGCTGGTTTCATAACCTGTACGAACGTCTTTTACTAATTTATAAGGCTGCATTACATAATTACGTATTTGCGAACCCCATTCGATTTTCATTTTTCCGGCTTCAATATCTGCACGTTGTGCTTGTTGTTTTTTCAACTCGATTTCATACAATTGAGAACGTAACATTTGCATGGCACGTTGTCTGTTGTCTTGTTGCGATCGTGTTTCAGAACATTGAATCTGAATTCCGGTAGGTTTGTGTACTAATTGTACTTTAGTTTCTACCTTATTTACATTTTGTCCTCCGGCTCCACTAGAGCGAGAAGTTGTAATTTCGATATCGGCAGGATTAATGTCAATTTCGATACTATCATCAACAAGCGGATAAACATAAACTGAAGCAAATGAAGTATGACGTTTGGCATTACTGTCAAAAGGAGAGATTCGAACTAAACGATGTACACCGTTTTCTCCTTTTAAATATCCAAATGAATAATCGCCTTCAAATTCAAGTGTAACAGTTTTGATTCCCGCAACCTCGCCAGCTTGAAAGTTTAGTTCTTTTATTTTATAACCATAACTTTCGCCCCACATCATATACATACGCATCAGCATTCCGGCCCAATCACAACTTTCAGTACCTCCGGCACCGGCAGTAATCTGAACTACTGCACTTAAACTGTCACCTTCGTCAGAAAGCATGTTTTTGAACTCAATATTCTCAATGTGAGTTTGCGTTGTATTATAATGTTCGTCTAATTCTTCTGCAGAAAGTTCTCCTTCTTTATAAAAATCATAGGCAAGTTGCAATTCATCAGTAAGTTCGATGGCTTTGTTATAATCTTCGATCCATTTTTTCTTGTTTCGAAGATTTTTTACAATGATTTCAGCATCTTTTGCATTGTTCCAAAAATCCGGTGCGAAGGTTTTTTCTTCTTCGTTGGCAATTTCAATTAGTTTGGCATCAACGTCAAAGATACCTCCTCAACGCACCAAGGCGCTCCACAATACCTTTTATTTGTTCGGTAGTTGTCATAAATTAATAGTAGTTTTTATAGGTTTTTTATAAATATTGCATAATTATTTAGCGGTTAAATTTTAATGAAAAACTTCATCAAACGGAACCATCTTTAAATAAATAATTTTGCTGTACAAAAATAAGATATAGTTTTTAGAATATTGAAAATAATTTAACAGAAGAAAAAAGTATATTCAAAAGTCTACAGTATCAAATAATATCATGGATAACATAAGTAAATACAACTTGCATGAAGATGATTTTTTAAAACTGCATTTTGAAATAGGTCATACTAAACCATATTTGTTTAAAAACTTAAGCCATCCTACAGTAGTATAAATTAATGCTGATTTTTTTAAATACCTGATACTGATTGCGAAATTATTTAAACACCTTTAATAATAGGATGTTTTTTATCATTGTATATATGATGGATTTTTTAGATCAAAAAAATAGTTGCAAAAATTGTAAGTTAGATTTAGAATAATGTACTAGTTTTATATTTTTTTTGTAAATATTACGTTAATTTGGTTCTATAAGAAGGCACTAGTTAAATTTTAGTAAAACTTGCCAAGAATAACTATTAGTAATACGTAATTTTGCCGCACAAAAAAAGATATACTTTTTAGAATATGGAAATAAATTTAATTAGCGATACCATTACCAAACCAACATACGAAATGTTGCAGTATATGTTTAACGCTCATGTAGGCGATGACGTATACAGGCAAGATCCCACAGTTATCGAATTAGAGACAAGAGTAGCTGAATTTTTTGGTATGGAGGCCGGACTTTTTTTTCCGTCCGGAACTATGGCAAACCAAACCGCTATTAAATTACATACACAGCCAGGAGAGCAATTAATTGCTGATAAATATGCACATGTTTATCATTATGAAGGAGGAGGAGTTTCTTTTAACAGTGGTGTTTCATGCTGTTTGCTGGACGGAAATCGCGGAATGATAACTGCGTCTCAGGTTGCAGCAGCAATTAACGATCCGGAGTTTTATCACAGCCCGTTAACGAGTTTGGTTTGTGTAGAGAATACCACGAATAAAGGTGGTGGAGCTTGTTATGAATTAGAAGATTTAAGAGAAATAAAAAAGGTTTGCGATGCCAACAATCTGAAATTTCATTTGGATGGCGCCAGAATCTGGAATGCATTGGTTGCCAAGAGACAAAACCCGAAAGAATTTGGAGCTATTTTCGATACAATTTCTGTTTGTTTGTCAAAAGGATTAGGTGCTCCAATAGGTTCTGTTTTGCTTGGAAGCAAAGATGATATTCGTAGAGCGTTGAGAATCAGAAAGATACTTGGTGGAGGAATGCGTCAGGTTGGATATTTGGCTGCAGCCGGATTGTTTGCTTTGGCTAATAACATCGAAAGACTTGCAGAAGATCATAGAAGAGCTAAAGAAATTGCAGCAATTTTAAGTACAAAACCTTGGGTGGCGGCAATAGAACCTGTAGAAACCAATATTTTGATTTTCTCATTAGCCGAAGGTTACAGTGATCAGCTTTTAATCGAAAAACTGAAACTGAAGAATATTTTAATAAGCTCAATGGGACACAATAAGCTTAGAATCGTTACACACTTAGATTATAAAGAAGTAATGCATACTTATGTAATTGAAACGTTGCAGAAGTTTTAAAAAAAAAGGTTCTGAGGTACTAAGATTCTAAGATTCTAAGTCTCCAATTGGAAAAAACTCAGAAACTTAGAATCTTAGTTTCTTAGAGACTTATTTGAATAAATTATCCATTCCCGGAATCATTGGCATATCCATTTTAGCAACAGCGTCCAATTCACTTTCGTTAACATTTGTAGCTTTTTCGATAGCTTTATTTAACGTTACGATTAAGTAATCTTCCAGTTGTTCTTTATCTTCAAGTAAAGAGTCATCGATTGAGATTGATTTTACTTTTCTATTTGCAGTAAGTGTTACTTTCAATAATCCGTCAGCGCTTTGTTCATCAATCAAAACTGTATCCAGACGCTTTTTTGTATCTTCAATTTTTTGTTGGGTTTCTTTAAGTTTACCCATCATTCCCATTAAATCCATTTTTTATTGATTTTTAAATTATTTCATACAAAATTAGTATATTGCTGTATTATATCAATAGAATATTTTATGAAAAATTTAATTTGGTTCTATTGTGATTGTAGTATTTTTGCAACTCCAAATTTAAAAACCAATGCTTAATCAATGCAAAACGATATAATGGCTCCAAAGGCCAAAGAAATTCCAAAAACATTAAAGAAACACAAAGAAGCCCGAATAGATAATTATTTTTGGTTAAATGACCGTGAGAATCCTGAGGTTATTGATTACTTAAATCAGGAAAATGTCTACTACAAAAGCATGACAACGCATACAAAAACTCTTCAGGAGAACTTGTATAAGGAAATGAAAGGCCGAATTAAAGAAGACGACTCGTCTGTTCCTTATTTTTATAATGGCTATTTTTATATCACTCGTTTTGAAACGGGAAAAGATTATCCAATTTTTGCCAGAAAAAAAGGAAGCCTTTCGGCAGAAGAAGAAATTTTGTTCAACTGTAACGAATTGGCAGTAGGACACGCCTATTTTAAATTAGGAGGTTTAAGTATAAGTCCGGATAACAAATTTGCCAGTTTTGGGGTTGATATTGTTGGAAGAAGAATTTATACCATTCAGTTTAAAAACTTAGAAACAGGAGAAATTCTGTCTGATAAAATAGAAAACGCTACAGGCGGATCAGTTTGGGCAAACGACAACAAAACTGTCTTTTATACCAAACAAGATGAAGTTACTTTAAGAGCTGATAAAATTTTCAGACATAAATTAAACACAGATTCAGCAACTGATGTTTTGGTTTATAATGAAACAGATGACACTTTTAATGTTTCGATAAGCAAAGAAAAATCTAGAAAATATATTGTTATCAGTTCAGGAAGTACCTTGACAACTGAATATAGAATTCTGAACTCAGGTAATCCTGATGGAGAATTTGAAGTTTTTCAGCCACGTGTTCGTGGTTTAGAATATAGTATTTCGCATTTTGAAGATTCATTTTATATTCTGACCAATAAAGACAAGGCGACTAACTTTAAGTTGATGAAAACGCCTGAGAATAAAACAGGAAAGCGAAATTGGGTAGATCTTATTCCGCATCGCGAAGATGTTTTATTAGAAGATATCGAAATCTTTAAAAACTATTTAGTGGTTGAAGAGCGCTCAAACGGATTAAATCATATTCGTATAATGCCATGGAATGGAGAAGCTGATTATTATCTTCCTTTTGGCAGCGAAACTTACAATGCTTTTACTACCACAAATATTGATTTTGATACTGATGTTTTGCGTTATAGCTACCAATCTCTTGCAACGCCTTCGTCTATAATTGATTTTAATATGACATCTAAGACCAAAGAAATCTTAAAAGAGCAACAGGTTTTAGGTGGTAAATTTGATAAAGAAAATTATATCGAAGAACGAGTTTGGGCAACTGCCAGAGATGGGGTAAAAGTGCCAATATCGATGATTTATAAAAAAGGTTTAGAGAAAAACGGTAAAAATCCGCTATTGCTTTATGCTTATGGTTCTTACGGAATCACAATGGATGCCTATTTTTCTTCAACAAGACTTTCGTTGTTAGACCGTGGTTTTGTTTACGCTATCGCTCATATTAGAGGTGGAGAAGACTTAGGAAGACAATGGTATGAAGACGGAAAACTGTTAAAAAAGAAAAATACCTTTACAGATTTCATCGATTGCTCTAAATTTGTAATTAACGAAAAATATACTTCTTCTAAACATTTGTACGCAGAAGGAGGATCAGCAGGAGGACTTTTAATGGGAGTTATCGTAAATGAGGCTCCGGAATTATACAACGGAGTTATTGCTCAGGTACCTTTTGTTGATGTTATTACAACAATGTTAGACGACAGTATTCCGTTAACAACGGGAGAATACGACGAATGGGGAAACCCGAATAATAAAAAATATTACGATTATATGTTGTCGTACTCACCTTACGATAATGTAAAAGCGCAAAATTATCCAAATATGTATGTATCTACAGGATTGCATGATTCGCAGGTACAATATTGGGAGCCTGCCAAATGGGTAGCCAAATTGAGAAATGTGAAAACAAATGATAATCTTTTGTTTTTAGATACCAATATGGATGCTGGACACGGCGGGGCTTCAGGACGTTTTGAGGCTTTAAAAGACCTAGCAAAGGAATTTAGTTTTTTATTAGATTTAGAAAAAATTAAAAGCTAATTCGAAATTTTTTGTTAAATTTGCAACCTATCAAGGTTATTTTAAGATGCCTTTGATTAACTATTTTTTTATGAAAGAAGAAATAAACGCTTATAATAATGTTTTAGAATTAATAGGTAACACTCCACTTATTAAGCTAAATAAAATTACCGACGACTTAGAAGGAAATTTCTACGCAAAGGTAGAAGCTTTTAATCCGGGACATTCCTCAAAAGATAGAATAGCGTTATATATTATCGAAGAAGCCGAGAAAAAAGGAATTCTATCACCAGGAGACACCATTATAGAAACAACATCTGGTAATACAGGTTTTAGTTTAGCGATGGTAAGCATTATAAAAGGCTACAACTGTATTTTGGCAGTAAGTTCAAAATCATCGAAAGATAAGATTGACATGTTGAGAAGTTTGGGTGCAAAAGTATATGTTTGTCCTGCACATGTTTCTGCAGATGATGAAAGATCATACTACAACGTAGCCAAACGTTTACACGAAGAAACAAAAGGCTCAGTTTATATCAATCAATATTTTAATCAATTAAATATTGATGCACATTATAACAGTACAGGTCCGGAAATTTGGGAACAGACAAAAGGACAAATTACACATCTTGTTGCTTGTAGCGGAACAGGAGGAACTATCTCAGGAACTGCAAAATTCTTAAAAGAGCAAAATCCGAATATCAGAATTTTAGGAGTAGATGCTTTTGGATCAGTATTAAAGAAATACCACGAAACAAAAGAGTTTGATAACAAAGAAATTTATCCGTACCGTATAGAAGGTTTAGGGAAAAATTTAATTCCATCAGCTACGGATTTTGATATTATTGACAAATTCATGAAAGTAACCGATGAAGAAAGTGCTCACTCTGCCAGAGAAATTACCCGAAAAGAAGGTTTATTTGTTGGATATACATCAGGAGCAGTAATGCAAGCGATCAAACAATATGCAGAAGAAGGAGAGTTTACAAAAGACAGTAATATTATTGCAATTTTCCCCGATCATGGATCTCGTTATATGAGTAAAGTATTCAGCGATGATTGGATGAATGAACAAGGATTCTTTGATAGTATCAATGAAGAAGAAGTTCAAAAAATAGAATTCGTAAAGTAAATAAAATACTTTTTTAAATATAGAACTCCATTTGTTTAGGCAAATGGAGTTTTTTTTGTAAAAATGTTTTTACAAATCTTAATGTGAACTGCTTTTAATTGCTGTAAAATTTTATTTTTATGAGAATACTGCATTTATATTTGAATATCGTTTGTTAAGTTGAATAAAATTTATAGTTTTAACAAAATTAACAGAGACATAAAGAAATTTAATGAAAAATTTTAAAACATCAATTTTGATTATTTAAGTTTATTGTTAAATAAATCTTTTACTCTTTATATACATTATTAGTATTGTTAAATGAATACCGCTTTAAATACCCCTAAAACCTGCCAATATGAATAAATTATTACTGACGCTAATGTTTGTAAGTTTTTTTAATATGAATGCTCAAAATCCCGTTCAGGAATTTAATTTCAACGGAAACCTAAGTAATACTGATAAAACAATTTCTTTTTTAGGATCTTCAGCTTTTGTTAATGACAGAATGGGAGTTGCTAATGGTGCTATACGGCTTACTAATAAAGCTTTGCAAACTGTTGTAGGCGACCTTCCACAAGATAATAAACCAAGATCAATATCGATTTGGGTAAAATTTAATGCAATTATTTCAGCAAATTATGTTTTTGGTTATGGAAGTCCCTCAAATGCACAATATTTCGGTTTGCTGCAGCAAGGTACAACAGGAACTAATTCTGATTTAAGTTTGGCGGGTTGGGGTGCTGCAAATGATATTATAGTTACCGCTCCACTTGCAAAAGGTATTTGGTATCAATATAATATTACTTATGATGGTACGACCTCTAAAATATACCGTAATGGAGAATTATTAAAATCATTAGATGGAATTACACGTTTAACAAAAGGATATATTTTTAGGTTGGGACAAATGAATACAGCTGTTGGAATTAATGCTGATATAGACGACCTTAAAATATATAATGTTGCTATGACAAACGAGCAGGTTATGGAGTCTTATCTTAGTTCAAAACCTTTAACTGCCGTTGCTGAAAATACGGCAATGGTAAAAAAAGGTACTGCAAATGTAAAAGCTGACCTTAAAAACACAATTGAGGGTAATGTTATCGCAAAAAAGGTTGAGATTTTCTCCCAAGGAAAAAAAATAATAAGAAGCAATACAACAAATGTTAATGACTTACCTGAAGGAACATATTTGTTGAAAATAACAAACGGTCAAGATTAAGAATTAGTAATTATTAATAAATTACTTTCCGGAATAGCAACTCCATTCGCAAAACGAATGGAGTTTTTCTTTGAATTATTTTTAGAACTTCTACAGAATTGATATGTATTTAATTTTTGAACATTTTTATTTATAAGTGAATATTGATGTTTTTGATTTAATTGTAAATACCGTATTTATACGTAAGAATAATGGTTTTTTATTAAAGTAAATTTATTATTTTAATAATATTGCTAATGGTATAAATAAATCCAATGATGTACTTAAAATCATCAATTTTGGTTATTTCAACGATTATTTAGGTTAGTTGTCGAAGAAATTTTTGCTGAAAAACATAATAATATAGTTTAGTAGTGTTAAAATAACACAATGTTTTTTAACATCGTAAATCTAATATTATGAAAAAAATACTACTGACGATAATGTTTGTAAGTTATTTGAATGTTAATGCACAGAATCCAATTCAGGAGTTTAATTTCGATGGAAGTTTAAATAATACCAGTAATACAACTTCATTTATGGGGACTGATAATTTCGTAACTGATAGATCGGGAGTTGTAAAAGGAGCACAGCGGCTAAACAATAAAGCTTTGGAAGCTGTTATTGGCAATCTTCCTCAGGAGAATAGCGAGAGAACAGTAAGTATTTGGGTTAAGTTAAACGATATTTCATCAGCAAACTATATTTGGGGATACGGAACCGCTTATAATGCCCAATATTGTGGCTTATTGCAGCAAGGTACTACATCATCTAACTCAGACTTAAGTTTGGCGGGTTGGGGAGCCACAAACGATGTTATTGTGTCGACTCCTCTTGTAAAAGATATTTGGTACAACTATACGATAACTTATAATGGTAAAGTTTCGAAAATATATAGAGATGGACAATTGCTAAAATCTGTAGACAGAATCAATCGTTCTACTAAAGGGAATATTTTTAGATTAGGAGAAATAAATACAACTGTAGGGATTAATGCTGATATAGATGATTTAAAAATATATGATGTAGCATTAACAGACACTCAGGTTACCGAGCTTTATAAAAGTTCAAAGCCTTTAGTTGTTATTGCCGAGCCATTGGTTGCTGCAAAAGTTGCTACAACCGGAAAAGGAAAAACTGCAGCAAAAACAGCAACATCAAATGCTACAATTATTACGGCAAGTGATGTGAACGGAGTTTCAAAGAATGTTGAGGTTTTTTCACAAGGTCAAAGAATAATTGGTAATAATTCAATGAGCATAAATGATTTGCCGGAAGGAACATATTTGTTGAAAATAACAAATACTTCATCTAAAAAAATTACTTCAAAATAAGAATCAAGAATAATTTTTAAATAGTTAGTTAGTTTTTTATGTTGTTTAGTACAATTAAATTTTTTGGATTAGTGAAAAAAAGCCTTCTAAAGATCCATTCAGAAGGTTTTTTTGTGTCCATTAGTTTCTTAGTTCTAGTATTTTCTAGCTAATAGCGCTAATAACAATAAATAGAATTACCAGAGCAATTATAGCAAATTTGGTATATTTAGATGTTTGCATAAATGTTTGTTTTAAAATTAATTTAGATTTGAGATCGGCAAATATAATGGTAATTTGAATTATTGATCTTAAAAAATAATTAAAATAAGAATAATCGTAAGAAAAAAAAATAATTTTATTCTCTTCCCAACCTTTTTATAAAAAATATACTCTATATAAATAGTAATCATCTTAAAATGATTTTAACTTTAAAAATTAGAGTATGAAAAAGAAATTCACCTTAGAAATAGTAAGTCCTTGTTCTGAAAATTTTGATAAAATGATTCCTAATTCAAAAGGTTCATTTTGCGATTCCTGCGCTAAAAATGTTATTGATTTAAGCAGAAAAACAAACTCAGAAATTGCAAGATTTATTGCAGAAAATAAAGATCAAAACATTTGTGCAAGGTTAAAAACAACGCAGTTAGAAAATGAATTTGAATACAATGAAGTTTCTAAAATGAATAATCTTAAATATGCAGCAATCGCAGCTTCGGTTTTACTAACTTCAAGCGTTGTCGCGCAAGAAAAAACTCCGGTAGAGACTGAAATTAACAGCCCGGAACCAGTAAGTCTTATTGTTGGTAAAGTTGCTTTTAGTCAAACAGTAGAAAAGGAAATTTCGATAATAGTTAAGGGGAAATTATTAGATGCCAAAACCCATAGACCTTTGGACCAAACAACATATCCAGACTTGACACTTACTATTAATAATGAACCAACTCCCGTTAAGATAAATCCAAAAACAGGAGAGTTTTCTATTCCGGTTATTCTTTCAAAAGAGGATAAAGCCTTGATGATTACTATCGCCAGCAGCGATTATTATCTGTCTAAAGTGATACCTTTTGATGTGAAGTCAGTAAAAGGGAATGTTTTTCAGCAAAATATAATTATCAATACAGAGGAGTTGACTAAAGTTTATATCGCCGGCGGATTGGGGATTAACTATCTTGATAAATAAATTGGATAAAATCAATTAAGGATTTTTCAAAAATAAAAAAGCCCTGAAAATTTTCAGGGCTTTTGATATTTATAAAAAGAGAATACTATTCCTCTTTCATCGTGTGATAAACGTTCATAACGTCATCATCTTCTTCAATTTTTTCGATTAGTTTTTCAACATCAGCGATTTGAGCTTCAGTAAGTTCTTTCGTGATTTGAGGAATACGCTCAAAACCAGAAGATAAAATTTCTAAACCTCTGTTTTCTAATTCTTTTTGCAAAGCTCCAAAGCTTCCAAAAGGAGCATAGATTAAGATTCCGTCTTCATCTTCAAAAACTTCTTCGGCACCAAAATCAATTAATTCCAATTCTAATTCTTCAGGATCAAGATTACCTTTTGCAATTCTGAAATTACAAGTATGGTCAAACATAAACTCAACAGAACCTTGCGTTCCCATTGTTCCGTTACATTTGTTAAAGTAGCTGCGAATATTTGCTACAGTTCTATTATTGTTGTCAGATGCAGTTTCAATCAAAATTGCAATTCCGTGAGGAGCATATCCTTCAAACAAAATTTCCTTATAATTGGCAGTATCTTTATTGCTTGCATTTTTTATCGCGCGCTCAACATTGTCCTTAGGCATGTTAGCGGCTTTTGCATTTTGTATTACAGCTCTTAATCTAGAATTGGCATCTGGGTTAGGACCACCTTCTTTAACGGCCATAACGATATCTTTACCAATTCGGGTAAATGTTTTAGCCATTGCTGACCAACGTTTCATTTTTCTTCCTTTTCTAAATTCGAACGCTCTTCCCATTTCTAATTTTTAGTTTTGTGATGCAAAAATACGGTTATTCCTTATTTTTCCAAAATCAATTGTATTCTTTTTTAGAGTTAGTTAGAAGTTAGATGTTAAAAAGTTTCAGGTTTCAGTTTTCAAGTTTTGAAATAAGGTAAGTTTGTGTAAAATTAACCGCAAAGCACGCAGAGTTTTTTTTATAATAGATTGTGTTGACAAACACAAAGTTCGCAAAGCTTTATCTGGAAATAGCTTTGCGAACTTTGCGTTTTATAAAAACCTTACAGATAAAAAAACTCTGCGTGCTTTGCGATTAAAATTTTTATTCTCATTTCAAAACCTGAAACCTGAAACTATTTCGATGCATTAAACTCATTAATAACATTCACTGCCTCATTCAAATACGGATTAGTTTTTAGATTATCAATTTGATATTGATTTATCGTTTTTTCGGTAGGATAGGCGCCAAGTAAAAACTGATTTACGGTAGAATTGTAAACTTCCAACGGATTGTTTTCATCATTAAAAGTATTGATTTCCATCCAAAGTGAGTTTACGATTTTTTTCTGCTGAAAAACAGCGTCCAATGTCATCGGAACCTCAGCTTTAGGGATATTCACCAACTGATTAATTTTCAAGTTTATTTTTTTAATATTATTAAAAAAGGAGTTGTCTGCCAATCTTGCAGTACTATTTTTAGCCAGTTTATCGATAAGATTTCTCTTTACATAAGGTTTGTATTTTAAAAACGGCTCGATACTGTCATTTTTGATTGCAGTGGGGAAATCGCTTTCTTTTTGATAAACACTTTCGTAGAATTCCGGGATTATTACATCAGGAGTAACCCCAACATATTGGTGACTTTTGCCTGTAACTCTGTAGAATTTGTTAATCGTAATTTTTAGAAAGTCAGTGTTTTTACTTTCGTCAAGCGAAAGAATAGTTTGCATTGTAGCTTTTCCAAGCGTGTTGCTCCCTAATAACAAAGCACGATTATAATCTTGCAATATCGAAGAGAAAAATTCACTGGCAGAAGCCGTATTGCTATTGATCAAAATCACGATAGGACCTTTATAAATCAAACCTTTATAAGGATCATTAATTACAGATTTTCCGTTTTTATTATCTACAACAATAGATAGCGGACCATAATCTATAAACATTCCGGCCATTTTTATGGCTTCCTCCATAGATCCGCCGCCGTTATCGATCAAATCAATTACAAGACCTTTTATATTATCTCTTTCAAGTTTTATTACTTCTCTGGCAACATCATCGGCACAGCCTTTGCGACTGGTTCCATCTAAATCAGCATAAAAACTCGGAATCTTGATGTATCCAATTTTACTCTCTTTCCCAACAATAAAACTAAAAACCGAATTCTCTTCGTCTTTCATTACTTGTTTTTCGATATAAACATCAAAGCTTTTGCCGGCGTTTCTTTTTAGCGTAAGCGTAATACTTTTATTTGATTCTGATAAAATCATTGTCGAAATAGATTCTAGCGAAGCACAAGAAACCTGCAGCGTTTCTTTTTGATTCGAAATAGAAATAATTTGATCTCCCTTTTTAATTTGTCCGGTTTTATAAGCCGGACCATTTGGGTCAATTTCTTCAATAATAATTTCATTTTTTTCATTAAGATTCACACTCATTCCTAAAGATAAATGTTCTTTAGATAATGAAGCTACAAAACTCGTTTTAGAATCATCGCTAAAATAAGCCGTATGCGGATCAAAATAAGTACAAAAGAAATTGTATAAGTTTTCGTCTTGTTTAAGTTTAGTTTGAAGAAGCGTATTGATTCTGCAGATTTCATTTGATAAAATCAACTTTTTTGAGGCAAGTTCAATCGATTTAAAATTAGCCTTAATAGAATCCAGATTGTCACTACTTTCTGCCATTTCATCCAGAATCTGATAACGAAGTTTTTTAAGCCAGGCTTTCTCTAAATCCTCTTTTTTAAGATAAAACGGAAATGATTTTTTGTAAAATCTAATAGTGTCTTTTATATTATAGTCAATAGTTTCAGTTTGAATTTTTTCCAGAACAGCTTTAGTTCTAAGAAGTCCATTTTTGTATTTGGTAGTAATATCAGTCAAAAAACTACAGTCATCGCTCAAAATTAAATCGTCTAAATTAAATCGATATTTAGCCGACATTTCGTCGTATTCGCTTTTGTAAAAAATATTTCTTGAAGGATCTAAGCCATTGATAAGATTATCAAAAACATAAACTGATAGACTATCGTCTACAGGTTTTGGCCTGATATGTTCTGCCTGAATAAGTGCGTTTATTTTGTTTACGATTTCACATGTTTCAGCGCTAGTTTGACTAAATAGAACAGTTGTAGTCAACAAAAATATCAGCCAAATTTTTTTCATAAATAGAAAATCTATCATTTACACTAAAGTTACATTTAATTTTTCATAAAAGGTTATATTATTTTCTAAAACTTCTTACATCACCGTGATTTATTTTAACATATAGTCCCGAAGCTTCGGGATAAATTTTTAAAATATAAAGCCATAAAGAAGCCAGGAATTCACGAATTATTGTTTATCCTGCACTTACAATAATTCGTGAATTCGTGGCAAAAAAAATGCGTTACTTTTTGAGTAACGCATTTCTAAATATATATGTCTTAAAAAACTATTTCTTGTAAAAAGGTAATTTAACCACTTTTGCAGCAACATCATTTTTTCTAATTCTAATAAAGATATCACTATCAACAGCACTATTATTTACCGTAACATATCCTAAACCAATACCTTTATTCATAGAAGGCGACATAGTTCCAGAAGTTACAATACCAATTACAGCACCAGAAGCATCAACAATTTCATAATCATGTCTTGGCACAGCACGTTCCTGCATTTCAAAAGCAACTAATTTTCTGGTAACACCAGCTTCTTTTTGCTTTTTAAGAGCCTCAGAGTTTGTAAAGTCTTTAGTAAATTTAGTGATCCATCCCAATCCGGCTTCAAGCGGAGAAGTAGTATCATTAATATCATTTCCGTACAAACAGAAACCCATTTCAAGACGTAAAGTATCACGAGCAGCAAGACCAATTGGTTTAATTCCGAAAGCTTCACCAGCTTCAAAAACTTTGTTCCAAATCGCTTCAGCATCAGCATTTTTGCAGTAAATTTCGAACCCTCCAGAACCAGTATAACCAGTTGCAGAGATAATTACATCATTGAATCCGGCAAAATCAGCCACTTCAAAATGGTAATAAGCAATTGCAGATAAATCTATAGAAGACAAAGACTGCATAGCTTCAACCGCTTTTGGTCCCTGAATCGCCAATAGAGAATAATCATCAGAAATGTTTTTCATATCAACACCCAAATCATTGTGTGATGAAATCCAGTTCCAGTCTTTTTCGATATTCGAAGCATTTACAACCAATAAATACTCCTCATCTTTCATTTTATAAACAATCAAATCATCAACAATTCCGCCCTCATTGTTAGGCAGGCAAGAATATTGCGCTCTTCCGATAGTCAAAGTCGAAGCGTCGTTTGAAGTCACTTTTTGAATCAAAGCCAAAGCATTTGGTCCGCTCAACAAAAATTCTCCCATGTGAGAAACGTCAAAGACCCCCACACTGTTTCGAACCGTTTCATGTTCAGCATTAACACCTTCGTATGTAATAGGCATGTTGTAACCGGCAAAAGGTAGCATTTTCGCTCCCAAACCCTCATGTATGTGCGTAAGCGCAGTGTTTTTCATTGTGTTGTTTTATAAAATTGAGTCGCAAATTTATTCAAAAAATATCAAAATGATACACACTAAATTATAAATTTCGCAATGATTAGGAGCTATTTCCTGCTATCCGCTATATCTTTTGCTTTTTAAAGAAAAAAGCAAAAGGATACCGCTGCTATCAGGGCTAAGGCTCCAGGATAAAGAGAATCATTTTATCTTCATTTTTTACGTAACTTTAATAACGTGAATTTTTATTATTAAAATGAATACAAAACATATAAGAATCCACTAATAAAAAATCTGTTTTTATCCGCGTTTTTACGAAGTAAATCCGTTTAATCAGCGTCATAAATAACACCAATCTGAACACAAAACATATAGGAATCCACTAATAAAAAATCTGTTTTTATCCGCGTTTTTACGAAGTAAATCCGTTTCATCAGCGTTATAAATAACATCAATCTGAATACAAAACATATAGGAATCCACATAATAAAAAATCTGTTTTTATCCGCGTCTTTACGAAGTAAATCCGTTTCATCAGCGTCATAAATAACATCAAACTAAAATCAAAAAGTGATTCAACATCAATACAATAGATAAAAAAGCCCAATGAAAGATCCGTTTCTAATCACAAAAGAAGATATTCTAAAATTCTACAAACCCGTAAATCCCAACACACATAAAGGACTTCAGGGGCACGCCGTGATAATTGCCGGAAGTTATGGCAAAATTGGAGCAGCAGTTCTCGCGTCAAAATCCTGTTTAAAATCAGGCTGCGGACTCGTAACTACTTTCACACCAAAATGTGGTTACCAGATTCTGCAAATCTCGATTCCCGAAGTTATGGTGGTCACCGATGAAAATACCAATTTTATCACCAATATCCATCTGCCATTAATTCCTCAGGCAATAGCAATCGGACCGGGAATCGGGCAGGAGTTAGGTACACAAAAAGCCCTGTTCGAATTTTTAAGAGTCAATAAAACACCTTTAGTTCTCGATGCTGACGCATTAAATATTTTAGCAGAGAACCAATCCTGGTTAGAATTAGTTCCTGAAAACACAATTCTGACACCTCATCCAAAAGAATTGGAACGCTTAATAGGCAAATGGAATTCAGAATCTGAAAAGTTTCAAAAAACAATTGTTTTTTCTGAAAAATACAAAGTCATAATCGTCATGAAAGGCGCACCAACCTACATCATCAACAAAACCGAAATCTACGAAAACACCACCGGAAATGCTGCATTAGCAACCGCAGGAAGCGGCGATACCCTAACCGGAATCATCACAAGTTTATTGGCGCAAGGTTATGAACCCAAACACGCAGCAAAACTAGGCGTCTTCCTCCACGGACTAACAGCTGATATCGCTTTACCAAAAACAGGTTATCAATCGTTTATAGCTTCAGATATAATTGAAAATTTAGGAAAGGCTTTTTTAGAATTAGATAATTAGAAAATGAGATAATTTGTTTCAAGTTTTCTTTGTTTCAGGTTAACTCAGTTTGCCTATAGACTAAAGTTTACACGGTTATTTTGTGATTTCTCGTCACTTGGGACGACAAAAACACAGATAAGAATAAAAAATCCGTGTTAATCTGCGTCTTCGCTTTAGCGAATCCGTTTCATCCGCGTACTTTAAACCACAACAACTTTAAAATCATTCTTAGCGCTCTTTGCGTAAAACTTTGCGAACTTTGCGGTTAAGAAAAAATCTAAATTTGTAGTTTTGTATTTATGAAAAACAATTTCGATCTAAGAACGGTAAATGTTACACGTTACATAACGCCTTTGCGCGAAGGCGGTTCTTTACCCGCTTTGGCAGAAGCCGACGACGATTTTAAATATGTATTAAAATTCAAAGGAGCCGGTCATGGCGTAAAAGCTTTAATAGCCGAATTAGTAGGCGGACAAATTGCAAAAGCCTTAAAATTGCAACTTCCGGAATTGGTTTTTGCCCATCTTGATGAAGCTTTTGGAAGATCAGAAGGAGACGAAGAAATTCAGGATTTACTGCAAGGAAGCCAGGGATTAAATCTCGCCCTTCATTTTTTATCGGGAGCCATTACGTTTGATCCTGTTGTAACAACGGTTGATGCTAAATTAGCCTCGCAAATTGTTTGGTTAGATGCTTATATTACAAATGTAGACCGTACGTTTAGAAACACCAACATGTTGATTTGGCATAAAGAATTATGGCTTATCGATCACGGTGCATGTTTATATTTTCACCATTCCTGGAACAATTGGGAGCAACATGCAAAAAGTCCGTTTGCATTAATAAAAGATCACGTTTTATTGCCACAAGCCACACTTTTAAAAGAGGTTGATACCGAATATAAAGCACTTTTAACACCGGAAATTCTCGAAGAAATTGTAAATATAATTCCGCTGGAATGGCTGCAATGGGAAGATGCCGATGAAACCCCGGAAGGGCTTCGAAACGTATACTTACAGTTTTTACAAACTAGATTAAATAATTCTGAAATCTTTGTAAATCAAGCCCAAAATGCAAGATAGTCACTTATATGAGTATGCCGTAATTCGTGTGGTACCAAGAGTGGAACGCGAAGAATTCCTAAATATCGGAATCATTTTATTTTGCAAAAAAGCCAAATTTATAAAAGTTTTATGCCACATAAACGATGCAAAAATCGGAGCATTATCAAACGATTTTGATATCGAGCAATTGCATTGCAATGTAACAGCGCTGAAAAAAATTGCTTACGGAGTAAAAGATGGCGGCCCAATTGGCGAAATGGACATTCCGGAACGTTTTCGTTGGTTAACTGCTATTAGAAGTTCAGCAATTCAGACTTCAAGACCGCATTCAGGACTTTCTCAGGATTTAGAGAAAACGATACAACGCTTGTTTGAAGAGTTAGTTCTTTAAAAAGAGGTACAAAGGTTCAGAGCTACAAAGGTTCAAAGGTTTTCTGTAGAGACGCACTGCAGTGCGTTTAACATAAGGTTTTATCCACAGATTAGAAGGATTAAAAGGATTTTTGTTTCACGCAGATTTTGCAGATTCAGGCAGATTTAATTTAATAAATGATCTATTTTAAATCTGCTTAAATCTTTTTAAATCTGCGTGAAAAATCTTTGCGACTTTGCGAGATTAAAAAAACTCAGCGTCTTCGTGCCTTCGCGGCAAAAACAACTTAGGTTCTATTAAAAATCCAATATTCCAAGGAGACATTCATTAGAAAAATGAAGCATTATATTTTCTTTTTTTTGATTTTCAATGATCAATAAATCATGAGGTTCCAGATCGTATGGCTTCTCATTAATTTTAATAACTGTTGTATATAAAGAGAATAAAATTATTATTTGTGAATTACAAATCTGATTATTATTCGTTATTTTCAGTTTGTGATGGGATATTTTTTCAGAAACCATCCAATTAAAGTCAATGCCTTTTGTATAAGAAGTCACTTCATCATCAGAATTAAATTCCATAATTTCATATTTCTCGTATATTTTTTTTTCTTTGTTTACCTCAATATCTAAGCAGTTATCAAGCATAACCAAGTATCTGTAATAGCCCTTAAATTTGGTAAACTCTGAAGGCACTTGCTCTATTGTAGCACTGCTTATTCTAAATACAAAACCTCTATCGGTATAATTTGCAGTTTTCGGATATATCATATATTCATACGTCAATCCACCACTCCAAATAGAAGCTTTACTACTTTTTTTTGGTAAAAGTTGTATGTTCATTTATTGAATATTTTAATTTGATTTCAAATTTCCAGATACATCTTTAAACCCGCTTTTAAATAAGGTTATATCACTTATATGGTCAAAAAAAACTTTGCGTCTTTGTGCCTTCGTGGCAAAAAAACTTAAATCTTTTTCTCCAAATAAATAAACTCCAAAGGTTCTTCAGAAACCGTAACATGAATACCACTTTTAGGAAAAGCTTCTCTTTCGCCTGTATCAACATATCCGTGGCGTTTGTACCAAGCAATAAGTTCTTCACGAACTGAAATAACCGTCATAATAATACCAGACAAACCAAGTGTTCTGGCATGATTTTCGGCTTCAGCCAAAAGCTTTTTCCCAATTCCGCTATTTTGAAGTTCAGGAGAAACTGTCAACATTCCTAAATACAGTTGATGCCCTTTTTCGACCAATAAAACCGAACCAATAATTTTGTCATTCTCAGTAAATTTCAGAATCGTATTTTTAGGATCCAGAAATATTTCTGTCATATCCTGCTCGTCGGTTCTTTTTCCTTCTAATAAATGCGCTTCGGTTGTCCAGCCTTTTTTAGAAGATTCTCCTCTGTATGCTGAATTTATTAGGGCTGTTAATGCTGGAATGTCTTGTAATGTTGCTTTTGTAATCATGGTAATAATATTTCTTTCCAATTAATATTTTGGAGTATTTTTTTTTGTCTTTTGAAGTAGTTGGTCTTCTTTTTCAATTAATTTATCAAAAGGAGATTTATTTGGCAGATGTTGTTTTTGATATTGTTCAATAAGCGGAATCGTTAAAATAATTTTCAAGGCACTATGATAATTATTTATTTCGTTTCGTTTTTTAATGATATTATCCATTAAATTTTCCAGATCAGCTTTTTGAGAGGCATATTTATCGCTACTTTTCTTAATTAAATTTATAATTTTCTGTTTCATTACGCTATCTCTTATACCATTTATATGGCTTTCTGCAGAATTGTAATAATCATCAGATTTTTGATCATAATTATAAAAAATATTTGTTGTATCTCTTGTATTCAACTCACTTAACTCTTTTTCTAAAGATTTCAATTCAGGAGATTTATCTACAAGCTCCTGATACAAGTCTTCGACTAAATCATTGTCTCTTCTAAATCTTCCTATATCAATACTTTTTTCCTCGAATGCTTTTGGTTCTTCACTACTTCTATGATTGGCTTCGTTTTCCCGACAAGATATCAAGAGAATTAATGAAAAGACAGCGATTTTTTTTAGCATAGTTTTATTTTTAAATTTTAATAATCATAAACATGTTCAATTACAAGTTTATTCTTTTTCGAATCCTTAATAAAAGGCAGTAATTTTTCAACTGGTAAAAGATATACATTCCGTTTTAAACTGCCATCTGTCACAATTTTGGATTGATACAATAGTTTTACATCTTTTAAATTTGGTTTATTAAACCTATTCTCTATTGTCGAAACTGCAATCTCATCATTTCCTGAAATTTCATAAATTTTCAGATCCTGATTTGAAAGCTTCATCATTTCTTTTGTGAAAATTTCCCAGCGTGTAACAGCAATAATCATTTCATCACCATCTTTTTTGATGATTTTTAAGTTCGGGTTTTCTTTAATGGTATCAACATTCGAAACAATTAAATAAATCAAATTAGAAGGCGTTTCGTAGCTGGATTTTGCGCCCCATTCAATAAGTTTCGAATAAAAAGCTTTAAACGAAAATTCTAATGTAAAAATCATTGTTCTTTCCCATTTTCGAAGTACGCTGTAATCTGATTTTTCAGAAGCTGTCCAAACTTTTTTAATCCAAGGCATAAATTTAAACTCATACCATGCTGTTTGATAAATAAAATCACTGTATGCGCGTTGTGCTTCAATAATCGTTTTTTCGGCCTCAGAGTTTTTTTCTTCCGAGAATAAAGCAAAGAATCTTCCAATAGTATTTTCATAAAGAATTTTTGCACCATATTCCATTGTCATGCTTACGCCAATAACCTGTAGCATAGTTTTATATTCTCCGTTTTCAGGATAAGCTTTGGAAGTTAGTTTTATCGAGCGGTCATATAATTTCCAATATTCATCAATAGATTTGTAAAAAGGAAAATCAGACGGATTTTTACCGCTTTCCAGATAATCAGCATATTCTTTCGGATTATAAACTAAATACCATTCAGGAACTGTCAAAACGGTTTGTTCTTCGGCTCTGAAATAGTCTTTTATCTTTTTCTTTTCCTCTGAAATTTTGCTTTTTGCGTAAGGATTATATTTATCCAAAAGCTTATTTGTAAATCGCTGATCAGGATCAAGTTTGTTTTTTAATGCAAAATATTTATCACTTTCTGGATATCCTTTTTTAAACTGCTCAACAGTTGCGTGAGGCTGATACGGAAGATACCATGTTCCGTTTTCGCTCAAAATGGCATCTGTCATTTCAAGTGTCCATTTTTTTACGTGATCTTTCGCTTGCTGATCCGTATTTTGCTTGTAATAAATCACAAAAGCAAATACCTCTTTTCGTGCCCATGACAGACAACTTTCATGATCCGGAAGCGCATGTCGCAAGGAAACATTGATGACATTTACTTTATTGTTTTGAAAAACGGCACTCATTTTCGGAATAAATGATTTTATGTTTTCAACGGGAATGAAGTATTCTTGCAAGACATATGTTGTTTTTTCACGAGAAGAAGGCTCTAATTCCCTAACATCATAACTTGCTTCCTTATTTCGCCATCGTACTATTTCAGGAAGATAAACCAAAGGGTCAATGGTGTATTCGCGAATCCATTTTCCTGAATTTCCCCAAGAAACGACTCCTGATAAGTTTGATTCCAGCCAATAATTTTCATCTTCGGGAATTAATCGTTCTTCGTCAGTTAATGGTTTTGTAGTTTTTTCCCATGAAACACTCATTATTTTATCATATTTCGGTGGGTACAAATCGCCATTTTGAAAAACAACATTTGTGTTATTTCTAATATTTTTATCAAAGTAGGCTTTGTAATCTTCAATATTCATTACTTGATGAAATCTCTCGACTTTTACATTGTCAACTAATTGCAAAGTAACTTCAGCGATAACACCAATTCCGCCATAACCGCCAATTGCGGCATTAAAAACATCCTGATTTACTTTTCGATTGGCAATTATAATGTCACCATTTGCAGTAATTACTTTTACCTCTAAAACCGACGAAATAATTGGACCATGACCAATATATCTTCCGTGGCAATTTACAGATATCGCACCTCCAACAGTAAAATTAGAATAAGTCTGCATGATTTTGATGGACAAATTCAAAGGATCGATTACTTTTTGAATATCTCTCCAACGAATTCCTGCCTGAACGGTAATTTGCTTTTTAGTGGTATCAATATGGATGATTTTATTAAAAGATCTCATATCAATATGCAAACTGTTTTCAAAGGCAGTTTGCCCTCCCATACTGTATTTTCCTCCGCCTATAGAAATGGGTCCTGTCGTATTTTTTATAGCATGAACAATTTCATTGACCGTTTTTGGTTTGATAATCTGGTTGACCTGAATCGGATTTATTTGCGTAATATCATTCAGGGTTTTGTTCTCAATTGTGGTATCGAATTTTGAATCTCCTGAAAATTCTATCAGTAAGAAAATGTATAAGATGAATAAAATAAAACCATAGAATGGAATTGATCTTCGCTTTTTTCTATTAATAAACTGAATGGCTTTTTTAATTCCAGACCATATCAACTTTATTATTTTTAACAAATAGATAAAGAGAAATTGAATAAAGCGAAAGATTTTTTTCATATAAACGTGTAGAAAGGTGATTAGATTTTGGTAAAAAGCATTAAGGCATTTTTGGTTGGATCGCCTTTTTGATACAAGGTTTTTTTATGAAACTTAAACCCGATATTTTCAACAAAAGCGATGATGAAATCTAAAGAGTAAAAGTTTCTAACCTCTTTACTGTTGTATTCCCAGGATTCGTTTACACCTAAATTAAAGACATCGTGAGCAAGTGCAACAAGCACTTTTTGATCTTCGGTATCGCAATTATGATCTCTTAAAATAAGTTTTCCGCCAACTCGCATCGTATCTCGAATCGAAGAAATATACTGTGTTCGCAACTCTAACGGACAATGATGAAAACCAATATAAATCGTTACTAAATCTAAACTATTATGCGAAACATGATCCCCAAATTTGGTTTTATAATTCGTAAAGGGAATATATTCTGCACCAACGGCAATCTGACCGCGATCGACCATCTCAGAGAAAGAGTATTTGGGTTTTCTGCCATCAGCATAATATCTTTTTCCTTTAATGGAAACACTTTCCTCCAGATAATCTAAATATCTGCCCGAAGAACCAATTTCTAAATAACCATTATAAGAAGTGCCTTCGCCAAGCAAAGAAACTGTTTCAACCGACATTTCATTTTTTTGGTGCATCAAAGCCGGGAGTTGATACCGAAAACTTGAAAGCATTGGTGTAATATCATCAAGTTTTGACTGCGTTGCCAAATAAATCTCTTTATCTGTGTTTTTTGAAATGGTGTTTTGGTAAATTAAATCGTGGAATTCTTTTTCAGGATATAAATTGAAAACATTTTTTAAAAACAAAAAGAACTGATTTTTAAGTTTTGCGTTGGTATAAATGTATTTGAAGTTGTTTCGAACTTCCGTCGCGAAATTCAATACCGTATTAGGAAACATTTGCGCTGAGGCAACAAAAAGCAGTGTTGATTTAAGAAAATTGCGTCTCTTCATAAGTAGTTTTTACGTTACCAAACATAACAATTTTACTTACAAAAAACTAATTTGATTTTTAAAAAAGAAAACTTCGAATTGTGAGAATTTGTGGTTTAAAATATCATAGGATTGCTGGCGCGAGCGTCCCGCTCGTGAACGTTCCAAAATAAGTTTTGAATTTTTTTGTGTTCACGAGCGGGACGCTCGCGCTAGCGGGGAAATTGCTAATCGTTAGAGCAATCGTTCACAATATCGATTAAATCTTCTTTTAAAAAGCCAGAAAAAAGATTTTGCAAATCCGAAAATTCGTCTTGAATCGAACTTTCAAGTTCTTGTCCAGTTTTTCCTTTTTGTAATTCTAGTATTTCAATTTGTTTTCTTAAGATGGCTGATAAATGATAGCTATTCATAAGATTTGTTGATTGAATACTAACTAATAAAGTTCCAATGTTAATATTAAAATTTGGATTATTCAATTCATTTTTAATGTCGTCAAAATTCATATTAATTCTTTTAAGATTATATCATTTTTTCTATTTGAACTAAGCCAAAGCCAAAAGGTTCATATACTACATCGTGTATGAAAAGAAATTAACCTGATTCGGATTTGACGAATAATCCCAAATACAAAATCAACTTTCGATTAAGCCAATTGACCAAATCCTTTTTAATAGTTGCTAGTACTTGACTTTTATTCTCGTTGTAAATCTGAATGGATTTTACCTAAAGATTTTTTAGCTAAATCAATTTTATCTTGTCTTTTTTTAATTTCTAATTTTTCATCCAAAATAAGTTCGATACCTAATTTTACAGTTGCGAAATATTCTAAACATTCATCTTCAGTCAATTCATGGATTCCTTTACTTAGAATGCCATATAATTTTCTATTTTCCACCAAAAATTCTGGGAGTTTATTTTTCAATAACTCAATTTTTTCATCCATTCTTGAACGTTGATATAATGAATCGTCCCAATCTTCCAGTTTTGAGCTTTCATTTCTAGCTTCTTCAATTAAATCTTCAAAAATTCTTCTTAAATATACAAATGCCCCGACACCAACACCATGAGTAATAAGTCCAATTCCACGATTGAACTCTTTATATTTTTCTTTCGACAAAACTTCCCTATATTTTTTAAGATCAGGTGCAGACAAATCTGCTATAGAAGGGTATTGACCTATTTTTAATATTTCATTGTCAAGGAAATATATTGAAAACTGCATTATATGTGATTCGTCTCTAGTACATACAAATTTCACATCGGAAACTAAATTATTCCATCTTGATATATTTCCTCCAACTTTATGAAGAAAATCTTGATAAGTTGGAGTTGACCATCCTCCGATATTTGGCCTTTTATTTGTACCTCTAAATGTACTTGAACGATTGCAGCTAGGACAAAATGTATCTATTCGATCAATAAAATATATTAAATTAAAAAGATATTCCGCATCATGTTCTGATATCTCAAATTTTTCATATAATGGAGTTTCTAAAAGTAAATTCTCAATCGTTGGTAATGCCATAGTTTTGTATTTGTTTAAGATAGGGTATTTCTCGTGGAGCACAAGTTAGCTCCTAACTTATTTATAAATGAAACATACCCACCTCTTATATAGAACTAGTTCGGATCAATAAGCGAAGGTTTGTTTCGTTTTCTTATCTTCCAAATATATATATTTTTCTTACTAAATTTTTAATTAATATAGAATATTATGAACAGTTATGAAATAAAAAAACGACTGAGATTTATTTCAGTCGTTTTTATTATGTAGTTATATATTAATTAGTTACCCCCTCTGCAGAATTTATTCAAAGATTTTCCAGATATATCTTTCGTCTACAATAGCGTTTGGATTTTCGCTTACTTTCGCTAAAAAAAGATTAAAATTGCGATAAACCCTAAACTTATAAACCATTCGCTTGCCTGCATCATTGATGATTATTTTCCAAACCCTTACATCATTAATCATGACATTAGTTTTTCTAAGTTCAATAATTGTTGAAATAGGATACTTTATTACAGGATTACTTGATTTTGTAATGTATAAATAATCATCATCAAAATACAAAACAGGACTTTTAAATATTAATCCCCATATAAATGACTTAGGAGCAGAAAGTCTATTTAATGTGTGCCAATCTAAATTAGTTCTTTTTTTAAAGTCAATTGCGATCTGTTCTTCAATAAAATCAATAAACAATTCAATCTTTTTGTAATTAAATACTAAAATTATAATTAATGTTAAAATGGCAAAGACAATGTAGTTATTCATACTTAATTATGAGATTTAGGAATTATTAATCAAACATAATAAACTTATTCAAATATAAATAAGAAAGCCACAATTACATCAAAATAAATCGGTGCAAACTGTGGCTTATATTTTTAAATAGAAATAAACTAACCTAAAAAGGCTTTCAATTCCTCATAAATTTTAATCTTAACACTCACTTTTTCCTCATTAATAACACTCTCAATTTGTTCCGGAATTGGAAGCGTAATTCCCAAAGCAGGTTCAACCACATCTAAAAATTTAATAGGATGCGCCGTTTCTAAGAAAACACCAATTGCGTTGTTGTGTTTTTCAAGTTCTTTTTTCAAACCTAAATAGCCAACAGCACCGTGCGGTTCTGCGATATAACCATCTGTGCTATAAATTTTCTTCATAGCTTCGAGAGTTTGCTCGTCGGTATAACTATAAGAAGAGAAATCTTTTTCGAAAGCTTTTAAGTCATTATTGTATAATTCCTGAATTCTAATAAAGTTGCTTGGATTTCCAACGTCCATTGCGTTAGAGATTGTTGCTTTAGAAGGTTTTGGATCGTACTTTCCGTTTTCTAAGAATCTCGGCACCGTATCGTTTACGTTTGTAGATGCTACAAAGTGTTCAATTGGTAATCCTAATTTCTTTGCCATAATTCCGGCGCAGATATTCCCGAAGTTTCCACTTGGGCAAGAAAAAACTAAAGGTTTATTTTGGCTTTTCAACGCTTTGTAAGCAAAGAAGAAATAAAACATTTGCGGTAACCAGCGCGCAATATTAATAGAATTTGCCGAAGTCAGGTTTTTATGCGCTAAAGTTTCGTCTAAAAATGCTTTTTTTACCATATCCTGACAATCATCAAAAACGCCATCAACTTCTAGTGCTTTAATGTTTTGACCTAAAGTAGTCAATTGTCTTTCCTGAATATCGCTCACTTTTCCTGACGGATATAAAATCACAACATCAACGCCATCAACACCTAAAAATCCGCTGGCAACGGCTCCGCCTGTATCTCCTGAAGTTGCTACCAAAACAGTGTTTTTACTGTCTTTTTTGTCTTTATTAAAATAGGCAAGACAACGTGACATAAAACGTGCTCCAACGTCTTTGAAAGCCATTGTAGGGCCGTGAAATAACTCTAAGGAATAGATTCCGTTTTCAACTTTCACAACCGGAAAATCAAAAACTAAAGTATCGGCAATGATTTCTTTTAGTTTTTCTGTCGGAATTTCATCGCCAACAAATTGTTTTATGGCTTCAAAAGCAATTTCTTCGTGGCTTAAACTTTCGATTTTATCAAAAAATGAAGGATCTAAAGCTGTGATATTTTCCGGGAAATATAATCCTTTATCACTCGCTAATCCTTGTATTACAGCTTTCTGAAAAGAAACTTTTGGGGCATTATGGTTTAAACTATAGTATTTCATTGTATGTTTATTTGAACACGAATTTCACTGATTGTCACTAATTCTTTGTGTTTAAATTATTGCACAAACCAATTTGTGTAAATTCGTGAAATTGGTGTTATATAATTCTTACGCCATCAGGATTGATTTTCGAAACGTGAATTTCATACGGTAAATTCATTTTTTCGTAAACGTCGCTCATGGCTTTTGCGATTTGGTCGGCGGTGTTTTTTCCTCTGCTTAAAGCGAAAATCGATGGACCTGAACCTGAAATTCCTGAACCTAAAGCACCGTTTTCAAGAGCAGTTTGTTTAATTAAATCAAATCCCGGAATTAAAACGCTTCTTAATGGTTCAACAATTTCGTCATGAAGGGAACGTCCAATCAAATCGTAATCTTTTGTATATAATCCGGCAACTAATCCGCCCACATTTCCCCATTGCGTAATGGCACTTTTTAGGGAAACATTTTGTTTTAAAACCGAACGAGCATCAGATGTTTTCAATTCAATTTGCGGATGAACCACCGTTGCATACAATTCCTCAGGACTATCAATTCTGATAATATCAAGCGGAGAATAGCTTCTTACTAAAGTAAATCCGCCTAAAAGGGCAGGAGCAACGTTATCAGCATGTGCGTTTCCGCTGGCTAATTTTTCGCCCTGCATGGCAAACTGAACCAAATCTTTACGAGAATATGGTCTTCCTAAAAGTTCATTAATTCCGAAAACTGATCCGGCAGAACTTGCCGCACTGCTTCCAATTCCGCTTCCGGCTTTAATGTTTTTGTAAATTTCGATTTCGAATCCGCAGTCCACATCAAGAGTTTCAAGCATTGCAAGAGCTGCAACACCGGAGACATTTTTCTCGGTTTCTAAAGGCAAATCAGCACCCACAATTTTAGTGATTCGAACTCCTTTTTGATCGACTTTCCGAATAATCATTTCATCGCCCGCATTGTCTAAGCAAAGTCCAAGTACGTCAAATCCGCATGAGAGGTTTGCGATAGTTGCCGGGCAAAATAGTTTTATTTCTTTCATTTCTGGTTGGTTTTGCCACGAAGGCACAAAGTCACAAAGTTTTTTTATTTTTTGCGCTAAGTCTCAAAGAAAAAACTTAGAAACTTAGCGTCTTAGTGCCTTAGCGGCTATACATTCCCAATTCTAATAACGTCTGCAAAAATTCCTGAAGCGGTAACTGCTGCTCCGGCTCCAGCGCCTTTTATCAATAAAGGCTGATCTACGTAGCGATCTGTGTAGAACAAAACGATATTGTCTTTTCCTTCTAAATTGTAAAAAGGATGATCTTTTGGGATGAACTGCAAACCAACGCTTGCTTTTCCGTTTTCAAATTGTGCTACGTATTTCAATCTTGAATCTTTTGCTAAAGCTTCGTTGTAAATATCTTCAAAATGAGAAGCATGTTTTGTTAACGAAGCAAAAAAGTCTTCGTTGTTTGTTGTTGCTAAAGATTCGGCTGGCAAAAACGACTCATTTGCAATAGCATCAATATCCATTTCGTAACCACTTTCGCGAATAAGAATCAGAATTTTACGAGCAACGTCGATTCCGCTTAAATCAATTTTCGGGTCTGGTTCTGTGAATCCCTGAACTCCGGCTTCTTTTACAACATCGTGAAAAGAATTGTCTTTATCGAAATTGTTAAAAATGAAGTTTAAACTTCCGGATAAAACTGCCTGAATTTTATGCACTTTATCGCCAGAAGCAATAAGGTTTTTTACGGTATCAATAATTGGTAATCCTGCACCAACATTCGTTTCAAACAAAAACGGAGCGTTATATTGACGTGATAGGTTTTTTAGTTTCTTGTAATTATCATAAGCAGATGAACAGGCAATTTTATTACAAGTTACAACGGCAATACTTTGTTTTAGGAAGTTCTCATAAGTTTCAGAAACGCTTGCATTTGCTGTAATATCAACAAAAATACTATTACGTAAGTTCAGTTCTTTCGCACGAGCGATAAATTCTTCTTTATTAGCAGTTTCACCTTTATCTAAATCGGCTTGCCATTCTTTTAAAGAAATTCCGTCTTCATCAAAAAGCATTTTTCTTGAGTTTGACAAAGCGATAACGCGAACATTAATCTTTAAATTATCTTTTAAGAATTTTCTTTGATTGTGAATTTGCTCGATGAATTTTTCGCCCACATTTCCAACTCCCATCACAAATAAATTGAGCTGTTTTGTATTTTCTTCAAAGAAATTTTCGTGTAAAGTATTCAATGCTTTTTTAACGTCTCTTTCGTTGATAACAGTCGAGATATTACGTTCAGAAGCACCTTGCGCAATGGCACGAATGTTTACGTTGTTTTTTCCTAAAGTACTGAACATTCTTCCGCTTAAACCTTGGTGGTTTTTCATGTTTTCACCAACCAAAGCAATAATGCAAAGATCTTTTTCTACAATACAAGGATCAATTTTGTTTTGTAAAATTTCAATTTCAAAAGCTCTGTTAATGGCAGCTTCGGCATTATCAGCGTCAGAATTTAAAATTCCGATACAAATTGAATGTTCAGAAGAAGCCTGAGTAATAAAAATAACATTGATTTTTTCCTGTGACAATACTTCGAACAAACGTTTTGATGAACCTGAAACTCCAATCATTCCGGGACCTTCAAGTGTTACTAACGAAATATGATCAATATGGCTGATTCCTTTTACAACAGTATCTTTTGATGAAACCTGATTAGAAATTAAAGTTCCTACAGCTTCCGGTTCAAAAGTATTTTTGATTAAAATTGGAATGTTTTTTCTTAATACAGGCTGAATTGTTGGCGGATACAAAACTTTGGCTCCAAAATGCGACAACTCCATCGCTTCCTGATAAGAGATGTTGGCAATTGGTCGCGCTTGCTTTACAATTTTTGGGTTTGCAGTAAACATTCCGTTTACATCAGTCCAGATTTCTAATTGAGATGCATTTAGTGCTCCGGCAATAATGGCGGCTGTATAATCAGAACCTCCACGGCCTAAAGTTGTAGTGATTCCGTCAAGAGTCTGAGAGATAAAGCCCGGTAAAATATTGATTTGCGATTGATTTTCGGTAAAATAATCCTGAATCAATTGGTTCGAAATTTCAAAATTTACAACTGCTTTACCAAAATTGCTATTGGTTTTGATCAGCTCACGGCTGTCTTTGTAAACTACATTTTTATCAATTTGCTGATACGCCTGAGCGATAATGTAAGACGATAACAATTCTCCAAAACTTAAAATAGTATCGGCAGTTCTTGGCGATAATTCACCTAATAAGAAACAGCCGTCTAATAAAGTTTCTAAATGATTGATAATTCTTTTTACGTGGCTTAGTAAACTGCTTTGCTCACTTACCGGAATTAATTCTTTTAAAGTGTCGAGGTGTTTTTTCTCGATTTCGGCAACAATTTCTCTAAAGCTTTCGTCATTTGCCGCCGCTTTTGATGCTGCTAATTGCAATAAATCAGTGACTTTGCTTAAAGCAGAAACTACGACAGCTAATTTATCTTGTTTAGAATTTTGTTTTATGATTTCGAGAACGAGTTTTATATTTTGAGCATTGGCAACCGAAGTTCCGCCAAATTTTAATACTTTCATTTTGATGATTTTTTTCTTTTTATGCAAATATTTTTATGTATCCAATGCCTTTCTTCTTTCAGGAAAAAAGTATAGATAACCAGGATTATATGTAAAAATGTATACCCCTAAGGGGTAGTTGTTGTAGTAGATGTAATTGTAGCAGCAATTGCAACTCTTGTTTGAGTTGTCATTGTAGATTGATATTTTGCGCTGTTACTTTTCATTTTTGATTTTTCAAAAGTACAGTTTTTTATAAAAGTTAAAAACCTTAAATGTCTTTTTACGAATATTTTAATAATTCAAATCTCATGAAATTAATATTGAGGTTTTGTTAATATAGAATATGATAAATTGATGTATTCGTATATTTAGGCTTGTTTCTGTTGAAGTAAAGTAGAGTTAAAGGCTTGATTTTTAATAAAAATGTTCTAAAATAATTCAAGTTTAGTCTATATGCTAAGTAGGAATTGTGTTTTTTAGGTTTTTATTCAAAGATTCTAAAAAATGTAATCTGGCGTATTAAAATAATGGACTGATTTTGTGTGATTAGTATTGTGAAATAGATAAAAGTGCAGAATTTGTATTGTCCTAATTTTAATTATTATGAACAAATGTTGCTTTTTAATATTGATTTGTTGAATTTTGGGGTCTTAAATTATAAACATCATGAGAGAAATCCATTATATAAGTACTGAAACTTTAGGTTTAGAAGCTTTACAAGAAATTATTGTGAATCAAAAAACACTTGAATTGTCTGAAGAAGCTAAAGTAAATGTTCAAAAATGCCGTGATTATTTAGATAAAAAAATGGCTACGCATTCTGAGCCTATTTATGGTATCAATACCGGTTTTGGATCACTTTGTAATGTGAAAATCTCAAACGAAAATTTATCACAACTTCAGGAAAACCTTGTAAAATCACATGCATGTGGAACTGGCGAGGAAGTACCGGCTGAGATTGTAAAAATGATGTTGTTGCTTAAAATTCAATCGTTGAGCTATGGTCATTCAGGAGTTCAATTGCAAACTTTACAGCGTTTAGTAGATTTTTACAATAATGATATCTTACCGATAATTTATACACAAGGTTCACTTGGAGCTTCTGGAGATTTGGCACCGTTGGCACATTTGTCTTTGCCTTTATTAGGAGAAGGAGAAGTGCTTTTTGAAGATAAAAAAATGGCTTCGGCAGATGTTTTAAAACATTTTAACTGGGAACCAATTGTTTTGCAGTCAAAAGAAGGTTTGGCTTTATTAAACGGAACTCAGTTTATGAGTGCTTATGGAGCTCACATTTTATTAAAAGCGTATAAATATTCTTATTTAGCCGATTTAATTGGAACGATTTCATTGGAAGGTTTTGATGGAAGAATTGAGCCTTTTAACGAATTGATTCATTTTATACGTCCTCACAAAGGACAAATTGTTACGGCGCAACGTGTTAATGAGTTTCTTGAAGGCAGTGAAATTATTGCACAGGAGAAAAAACACGTTCAGGATCCCTATTCTTTCCGTTGTATTCCTCAGGTTCACGGAGCTTCAAAAGATGCGATTGATTATGTTAGAAAAGTATTCAAGACCGAAATTAATTCGGTTACTGATAATCCAAATATATTTATCGAAGCAGATCAGATTATCTCAGGAGGAAATTTCCACGGGCAGCCTTTGGCTTTAGCTTTAGACTTTATGGCAATTGCTTTGGCTGAGTTAGGAAGTATTTCTGAAAGAAGAACATATCAACTGATCTCTGGTTTGCGTAATCTTCCGGCATTTTTGGTTGATAATCCCGGATTGAATTCAGGATTTATGATTCCGCAATATACCGCAGCAAGTATTGCAAGCCAAAACAAACAATTGGCAACTCCATCAAGTATTGATAGTATTGTTTCTAGTAATGGACAGGAAGATCATGTGAGTATGGGAGCAAACGGAGCTACAAAAGCTTTGCGTGTTATGGATAATTTAGAGCGTATTTTGGCAATTGAGTTAATGAATGCGTCACAAGCGATTGCTTACAGAGAACCTTTAAAATCGAGTGATTTTATCGAAATGTTTTTGAGTAGTTACAGAGAGGTTGTACCTTTGGTAAAAGAAGACAGGATCTTACATTATGACATCGAAAAAACGGTGTTATTCCTGAATAGTTTCCAAATTGAAAACGATTTGTTAACAATGGCTTAACATAGCAAAATAATATTGAAGTAATTTTGCACTATCAAAAATAAAAAAATGTCAATAAACAGTATTTTCCAATTTTTAGTGCCGAAAGACAAGAAATTCTTTCCACTTTTTGAAGAGGCTTCAAGCAATTTGATCGAATTAGCTTCTAATTTACACGAAGCTGTAAATCTTCCATTGAAAGAAAGAGAAGTTCTTTTTCAAAAGATTGATGAGTTAGAGCAAAAAGGAGAAGACATTACACGTCAGACCAATCTTGAATTGAGCAGAAACTTCATTACTCCATTTGATAGAGAGGATATTCATACATTAATTACTTCAATTGATAACGTTGCTGATTACCTTCATGGTGCAGCAAGCAGAATGAGATTATATCAAGTTGATAAGATTACAAAATCTATCAGAAAAATGACAGAAATCAACCTGGAAGCTTGTCAAAATATTGACAGTGCTGTAAAAGAGTTGAGCAACTTGAAAAACATGAACATTATTAAGGAAGCTTGTGCGAGAATTAATAAACTAGAAAATAAATCTGATAACGTTTATAACAAAGCAGTTTTTGAAATTTTTGAAAACGAAACAGACGCTAAAAATATTATTAAATATAAAGAAGTGTTATCTGTTTTAGAATCAGCAACAGACAAATGTAAGAGTGTTGCGAACATACTGGAA
This sequence comes from uncultured Flavobacterium sp., assembly GCF_963422545.1. Taxonomy (NCBI): domain Bacteria; kingdom Pseudomonadati; phylum Bacteroidota; class Flavobacteriia; order Flavobacteriales; family Flavobacteriaceae; genus Flavobacterium; species uncultured Flavobacterium sp. Next base: position 750 of record NZ_OY730244.1, on the reverse strand, counting down.
TCTATTTCTGTAAAACATTCTTAAATTCAATTTATTTCATTCTGAAGTTATAATTTTATGACGCTACTTATAATTATTATAGTATTAGCTTTAATTTTTGATTACATCAATGGTTTTCATGATGCGGCAAATGCTATAGCTACTGTTGTTGCTACAAAGGTACTAACGCCTTTTCAGGCCGTTCTTTGGGCAGCATTTTTTAACTTTCTGGCCTATTGGGTTTTCGGATTTGGTGTTGCGGATACTGTTGCAAAAACAGCCCACACCATGGAGATTAATCTGGTCGTGATTCTGGCTGGGGTTATTGCAGCAATTTGTTGGAATTTATTGACTTGGTGGTTAGGAATTCCGTCAAGTTCATCACATACATTAATTGGTGGTTTTGCAGGAGCAGCAGTTGCTCACGCGATCGCTGTACATGGTTTTTCGGGTTATGTTGGTGAAGATGGAGTTACACATTATTGGTACGAAATCGTAAGTTGGTATAAAGCAGGAAAAGATGGCGGAATGCCTTCAGGAGTTCTTATCATTATTGCTTTTATTGTTTTAGCGCCATTATTAGGAGCATTAGCGTCTTATTTAATCTCGATCTGGTTGTTAAATGCTTCTCGTAAAAGTATTTTTCCTAAAATATTTACAGTTGCGTTAATGATTGCTACGGTATGGTTTGTTTATCACCAAATGGTTCCTTACGAAGAAATAGTAAAAGACGGAGGGAAAGCTAGATTTGCTTCACATTTTTGGAGTGTA
>NZ_OY730243.1 GCF_963422545.1 uncultured Flavobacterium sp. | reverse complement strand
ATCAATATTCAAAACATTTATAAAATAAATTTATATCGTATACTTCAGGAAGCTATTTTAAATATTAATAAATATGCAAATGCTAAAAATTGCGATGTCAAAATTGAGCAGCAAGATACAGATTCTTTAAAAATGTCTGTTGTTGATGATGGGCAGGGTTTTGATATTAATAATATAAAAACCGGTATTGGATTAATTAATATGTATGAAAGAACCGAATCTTTAGGCGGGCATTTTCATATTAAATCAAAAATAGGTATAGGAACAAAGATTGAAGTTACACTTAATTTTTTGGATTCTAATCTAAGCAAGATTGTTGAATGATAGTCAAAGAACGATCTTAAAAAACACACTAACATTTGGTATTATTTATAGATGCTTTTTTCAAAGTGTTTTTAAAGCGCCAATCCACTCTTAAACTACTTTTTTATAAATAATAATGGCCAATATTTCTTTGAGATATTGGTCATTATTGTTTATATAATTGAATGAAAATGTTTAACTCAATTCTACCTGGGTTTACAACATAAATAGAGTGTTTTTTAAATCTATATCATGGCACAATAATCCTAAATCTTCAAAGGATGATTAATGAATTTCTTCTTGCAAAAGCTTAAAATTGTACGATTTACAAAGATTTTAAAATGATCTAAAAGTAAAGTTTTAGTGATTAATATGTTATTTTTTGAATGCTTTACAGTCCTAAAAGTGAGTCCGTAATTTTTATACTAAAAGCCCGTAATTTTTAAATAAATGTTCCTGCTATTTTCGTGAAAAATCTACTGTATTTGAAGACCATTAATTTGATTGATATGGTTTGAAGAAATGCCTTGCATTTGCTTGAATATAGTTGAAAAAATATTCTAAAAATCCCTTTTGCAGAAAATTATTAAGGGAATAAAATGGAATGGTAATTAAAAATGGTAAAGTAAAATTTATGAGTATGAATTCGGAATTAAATAATATCAATATAGTTTCAAAATATTGGAAAAGAAAAATATTAAATAGAGAAGTAGTTCAAGAGTTGCCTCATAAACAATACAGTCTTCCTAGTGTTATCATTTATAAAAATGACATTAAATATTTTAATAAACTCACAAGTAAAAATCCAATAGCGCAGTATACGGTTATAAATGCCATTTTTTCTTTTTTACTAAAAAAAATGATTAATGACTTTGATGGTTATATCGTTTCAGATCATAAAGAACAACACAATCCTTTGCTGTTTTCATTTCCTGTCGATTTAGAAATGTCTTTTAAAGAATATCTTCAAAATATTAAAAATGAAGTTATAGAGACCTTAAAGTATTCTGATTATATAAATAGCAGCATATTAAAAAAGACAAGAGTTAGTGAAATAAGCATTTTATCTAATTATTGTATCAAAGTCAATTCTGAAATTAAATCAGATTGCAAAGGAATTTTGATTGATATACAAATAAAAGAAAATGAAGATATAGAAATTAAGACTTCATATTTAGAAGGTTTTGTAAGCAAAGTATTGATTGAGTTTATTAATCAGTGTTTTGTGAATTTTATAATTGATTTAGAAAATAATTTAGCAGCTACTTTATCGAATTTCTCCTTTTTATCAGAAAAAGAAAAGTCTAAAATACTAGTAGATTTTAATAATACTAATACCAATTACCCAAAAGATAAATCAATAGTGGATTTGTTTGAAGAACAAGTCATGAAAACTCCGGATAATGTAGCTGTTGTATTTGGAAAGTCTAAATTGACATTTGCTCAGTTAAATGAAAAATCTAATCAGTTATCTAATTATATTTTTTCTAAACATGCTGTAAATAAAGGTGATATTATTGGCGTTTTCCTGCCTAAATCTGATCTTGGAATTATCTCATTATTGGCAGTATTAAAGCTAGGGGCAGTTTATTTACCAATAGATACCAATTATCCACAGGAAAGAATAGATTATATAATAAAAGACAGCAATTTAAAATTATTAATTAGTGCTGATTACGAGTTAAAGATTGCTAATTGTGATATACTCAATATTGAGTCAATACGATTTGAAGATTATAGTAGTGAAAATAGTAGTACAAATATTTCACCCAAAGATCTGGCGTATGTAATTTATACTTCGGGCTCTACAGGACAACCAAAAGGAGTAATGGTTGAGCATAGCAGTAATATAAACATGTCTTTGGATCAGATTAATTTTTTCAGAGTCAATAATACTGATAAGATTGTATGGTTTGCTTCTGTAGCTTTTGATGCATCTATATCCGAGATTATGATGAGCTTGTATAGCGGAGCTTCATTATGTATTCCGACCGAAGAAATAATTAAAGACAAAGATAGATTTGTAAAATTTTTAAAAGAAACTCAGGCATCTGTAATTACTTTTCCGCCAAGTTATTTAGGATTGTTGTCTGAAGATGATATCTCTGGATTGCGATGCATTATAACTGCTGGAGAATCTGCGAACCCTACCCACGCACAAGCTATTGTAGAATCTGGAATTGATTATTATAATGCATATGGTCCAACCGAGTGTGCAGTTTGCGCTTCTATTTATAAAGTTACCAAAGAGAATTTTGGTAAATCTATGATTCCCATTGGTAGGCCAATTTCAAACAGTCAGATATATATATTAGACGATTATTTAAATCCTGTTTCGATAGGAGTTACCGGTAAGTTATATGTATCAGGAGCAGGTGTAGCCAGAGGATATTTGAACAAGCCGGAACTTACTGCCGAAAAATTCATGAACAATCCTTTCGTTGAAGGAAAACGAATGTATGATACAGGAGATTTGGGATGTTGGCTGCCAGACGGAAATATTGAATTTTTAGGAAGGAAAGACCAACAAGTTAAACTTCGAGGATACCGAATAGAACTGGGAGAAATCGAGAATGCAATGTTGCAGTATTCAGAGGATTTAAAACAAGTAGTTGTTGAAGTAAAAGGCGAAAACGAAGAGAAAGTTTTGGTTGCTTATTTTGTGTCAGCTACAGAACTGGATAAGTCTAAATTGAGAAGTTTTCTTCAAAACAGCTTACCGGACTATATGATCCCGGGTTTTTATATAGCATTAGAAAAATTACCATTAACTCCTAACGGAAAAATAGACAGGAAAGCTTTACCAAATATTTCAGGAAATGATATTATAAGAAAAGAATATATAGCTCCGGAGAGTAAGACAGAAAAAATTCTGGTTGCTATTTGGCAGGAAGTTTTGGGAGTGGAGAAAATAGGCGTAACAGATAATTTCTTTGAGTTGGGCGGACATAGTTTGGTTGTTGCCCAGGTAATAAACCGTACTCATAAGCAGTTAGAAAAAACAGTATCTTTTAAAACATTCTTCGCAAATCCTACGATAAAGGATTTAAGTAAACAGTTGCAAAAGAATGAATATACACCATTACCTGTTGCAGAAATAATGGATTCTTATCCATTGACTGCTTCACAAAACAGGTTATGGATATTAAGTCAGATGGAAGGAGGTTCATTAGCCTATAATATGCCAGCAGCAGTAAATTTAAAAGGAGCTGTAGATAAAAATAAGTTAGAAGAATCCTTTAAGTCATTAATTGACCGACATGAAATTTTAAGAACTTACTTCAAAACAAACAATCAAGGTGAAGTTCGTCAACATATTATTCCAACAGAAAATGTAAAGTTTGCGATAACCGAAGAAGATTTTTGTTCTGTAGAAAATCAGGATGAGGCTGTCATTGATTTTTTGCACGAAAAAAATGCAGAACCATTCGATTTAGAGCAAGCTCCATTGGTAAGAGCTTCTTTAATTAAGTTAAAAGAAGACGAATATGTGTTTTTCTTATCCCTGCATCATATCATTGGAGATGGATGGTCAATAGAATTATTGATAGCAGAGGTTGTTAGTACTTATAATTCATTAACACAAGGTAAAGAAATTCATCTGCCTAAATTAAGAATACAATACAAAGACTATGCTGTTTGGTTAAATGGAGTTATTCAGCAAGAAGAACAACAAGTCTCAGAGCAATATTGGTTAGATCAGTTCAAAGGTGATTTACCTGTATTGGAATTACCGAGTTTTAAAAAACGACCTTTAGTACAAACGTATAAAGGGCATAATCTGACGCACCATTTTTCAATTGAATTTTTAGAAAAAATTAAAACATTTTCTAAAGAACAAGACGTTACATTATTCATGACTTTAATGGCAGGAATAAATGCCTTGTTGCATCGATATACAGGTCAGGATGATATTATAGTAGGAACTCCAATTGCAGGAAGAGAACATCCGGATTTAGAGAATCAGATAGGTTTGTATTTAAATACACTTGGAATACGAACACAGTTTAAAGAAAAAAACAGTTTTTTAGATTTAGTAACGCTGCAAAAAGAAACCTTATTAAGTGCTTATGACCATCAAAATTACCCATTTGATGCATTGATAGGTAAATTGAACTTAAAAAGAGATACAAGTCGTTCAGCCTTATTTGATGTTTTGGTCATATTACAAAACCAGGCTCAATTAAATAATTTGAATACCGAAGAACTTTTGAATCTGGAAGTAAGCGGTTATGATTTCTCCAGAAGAATGTCACAATTTGACCTCAGTTTTACTTTTGTTGAGACCAATGGTTTAGAGCTTTCTATTGAATACAACACAGATATTTATGATGATTATTTAATAGAAAGAATGTTTGTTCATTTTGAAAATCTACTTACAGAATTATTGGCGCAGCCATCAAAAGCAATTCAGGAAGCAGATTATTTGGCATCTTCAGAAAAGCAACAATTGATGTTAGAATTTAATAATACCGATGTCGCTTTTTCAAAAGAAGAAACATTACTGGATCTATTTGAAAAACAAGTAAAGAAAACACCAAACCAAATTGCCGTAGTATTTGAAGATATAGAGTTGACTTATAGAGAACTTAACGAAAATGCCAATCGATTAGCCCATTATTTAATAGAGAACTATACTATCGAACCCGATGATTTAATTGGAATCAAGTTAGAAAGAAGCGAGCAGATATTGGTTGTTATTTTAGGGATATTGAAATCCGGAGCAGCATATGTTCCCATAGATGTTAATTATCCCAAAGAGAGAATCGCTTATATAGAACAAGACAGTAATGCTAAGATAGTTATCGATCAAAAGGCACTGGAAATATTTATCAAAGCACAAAGAAAATATTCAAAAGAGAATGTAGAAAAAATCAATATACCTGAAGATTTAGCGTATATAATCTATACCTCCGGTACTACAGGAAACCCAAAAGGGGTGATGATAGAACATAGAAATGCGGTAGAATTAATCAACTGGTCAGCAGTTGAATTTGATTCGGCAAAGTTTGAAATTATGTATGCCGTAACTTCCTATTGTTTTGATTTATCAATTTATGAATTCTTTTATGCCTTATCAATAGGGAAGAAAATCAGGATTTTAAGGAATGCCCTTGAAATAAAAGAGTATGTAAGCAAGGAAGACAAAATCTTATTAAACACAGTTCCTTCGGTTGTTCGGCAATTATTGGAGAATAAGGTAGATTTAAAAAATGTATCCCTTATTAATATGGCAGGAGAAATTGTGCCGGTCGATATTGTCAAAAAACTTCAGAAACAGCCAATAGAAGTAAGAAATTTATATGGTCCATCAGAAGACACAACTTACAGCACTGCCTATTTAATTAAAAATCAAGAATACAGATCGATTCTTATTGGCAAGCCAATTTCTAATAGTCAGGTATACATATTAGACGATTATTTAAATCCTGTTTCGATAGGAGTTACCGGTAAGCTTTATGTGTCAGGAGCAGGTGTAGCCAGAGGATACTTGAACAAACCGGAACTTACTGCCGAAAAGTTCATGAACAATCCTTTCATTGAAGGAAAACGAATGTATGATACGGGAGATTTAGGATGTTGGTTACCAGACGGAAATATTGAATTTTTAGGAAGGAAAGACCAACAAGTTAAACTTCGTGGATACCGAATAGAACTGGGAGAAATCGAGAATACAATCTTGCAATACTCAGAAGATTTAAAACAAGTAGTTGTTGAAGTAAAAGGCGAAAACGAAGAGAAAGTTTTGGTAGCTTATTTTGTATCAGCTACAGAACTGGATAAGTCTAAATTGAGAAGTTTTCTTCAAAACAGCTTACCGGATTATATGATCCCGGGTTTTTATATAGCATTAGAAAAATTACCATTAACTCCTAACGGAAAAATAGACAGGAAAGCTTTACCAAATATTTCAGGAAATGATATTATAAGAAAAGAATATATAGCTCCAGAGAGTGAGACAGAAAAAATTCTGGTTGCTATTTGGCAGGAAGTTTTGGGAGTAGAGAAAATAGGAGTAACAGATAATTTCTTTGAGATGGGCGGACATAGTTTGGTTGTTGCCCAAGTAATAAACCGCACACATAAGCAATTAGAAAAAACAGTATCTTTTAAAACATTCTTCGCAAATCCAACAATAAAGGATTTAAGCAAACAGTTGCAAAAGAATGAATATGCGCCATTGCCCGTAGCAGAAATAATGGATTCCTATCCACTGACAGCTTCACAAAATAGGTTATGGATATTAAGTCAGATGGAAGGTGGTTCATTAGCTTATAATATGCCAGTCGCAGTAAATTTAAAAGGCGCTGTAGATAAAAATAAGTTAGAAGAATCCTTTAAGTCATTAATTGACCGACATGAAATTTTAAGAACTTACTTCAAAACAAACAATCAAGGTGAAGTTCGTCAACATATTATCCCAACAGAAAATGTAAAGTTTGCGATAACCGAAGAAGATTTTTGTTCTGTAGAAAATCAGGACGAGGCTGTTATTGATCTTTTACATAAAAAAAATGCAGAGCCTTTCGATTTAGAGCAAGCCCCATTGGTACGAGCTTCTTTAATTAAATTAAAAGAAAATGAATATGTGTTTTTCTTATCCCTGCATCATATCATTGGAGATGGATGGTCTATAGAATTATTGATAGCAGAGGTTGTTAGCACTTATAATTCATTAACACAGGCTAAAGAAATTAACTTACCTAAGCTAAGAATACAATATAAAGATTATGCTGTTTGGCTGAACGAAGCAATTCAACAGGAAAATAATCAGGCATCAGAGAAATATTGGATTCAACAATTTGTTGGTGAATTGCCAGCATTAAATCTGCCGAGTTTTAAAATACGTCCATTATTTAAAACTTATAATGGATCCAGTCTTACACATACTTTTTCAAAAACATTTTTAGAAAAGATTAAAGCATTTTCTAAAGAGCAGGATGCTACTTTATTTATGACTTTAATGGCGGGAATAAATAGTTTACTGTATAAATACACCGGTCAGGATGATATTATAGTAGGAACTCCAATTGCAGGAAGAGAACATCCGGATTTAGAGAATCAGTTTGGTTTGTATTTGAATACACTTGCAATACGAACGCAGTTTAATGAAAAAAGCAGTTTTTTAGATTTAATCGCATTACAAAAAGAGATTTTATTAGGTGCTTATGAACACCAATCTTACCCATTTAGTGAATTAGTAGAGAAACTAAATTTAAAACGCGACACTAGTCGTTCTGCTTTATTTGATGTAATGATGGTATTGCAAAATCAAGCACAATTAAGTAATGTAAAAAGTGATGAAGAAGTAAAGAATTTGCAGGTTGAAGCCTATAATTTTAAAAGAAAAACGGCTCAATTTGATATTAACTTCATGTTTGCCGAGACTGAAGGATTAGACTTAACAATAGAATATAATAATGATGTTTACGATGAATATTTAATCGAGAGAATGTTTGTTCATTTTGAGAATCTTGTTACAGGATTATCAGAAGAACCTGAGACAAATATCGAAGAAATAGATTATTTAACGAAATCAGAGAAAGATCAATTACTGATTTCGTTTAATGATACAATTGTAGATTATCCTGCGAACAAAACCCTAATAGAGTTATTCGAAGAACAAGTTGAAAAAACACCAAATAACATTGCAGTAGCATTTGAAGAAGTTGAACTTACTTATAGAGAACTCAATGAAAAGTCTAATCAATTAGCAAATTATCTAAGATCAGATTATTTTATTCAAGCAGATGATTTAATCGGAATAAAACTGGATAGAAGCGAAAAGATAATTGTTTCCATTTTGGGAATATTGAAATCTGGTGGAGCTTATGTGCCAATAGATATCAATTATCCTGAAGAAAGAATTGCCTATATCGAAAAAGATATTAATTGCAAAATTGTCATAGATAAGGAAGCATTAGAAAAATTCAATAAAGTTGAGGAAAAATACTCTAAGGATAATATTGAAATAATCAATCAGCCACATGATGTGGCATATGTAATGTTCACTTCTGGTACAACAGGTAATCCTAAAGGAGTAATGGTGGAGCAAATTAATGTAGTAAGATTGGTTAAACCTTGTTCTTTTTTTCCTTTAAATGAAGAAAAAGTTTTACTAAGTACCGGGTCTATTTCTTTTGATGCAACGATTATAGAATATTTCGGGACTTTATTGAATGGTTCAAAATTAATATTGACCAAACAAGAGAATCTACTGGAATTAGAAAGTCTGAAGAAAGTTATTCAGGATAATAAAGTCAACTCTCTCTGGATGACAGCCTCTTGGTTCAATCAGGTAGTGGAGAATGAAATTAATATTTTCGAAAATATCAGCCAGTTGATTGTAGGAGGAGATATTGTTTCGCCTGCACATACCCAGAAAGTTTTTGAAAAGTACCCGGCTATAAAAATTGTAAACGGGTATGGACCAACTGAAAACACTACATTTTCGACAACTTTTGAAATAAAAAATAAAAAATATTTCAATATCCCTATTGGCAGTCCTATACCTAATTCTAATGCTTATATCCTTGATGAGGCCTTAAACCTGGTTCCTACAGGGGTTATTGGAAAAATATATGTATCCGGAGCCGGAGTAGCCAGAGGTTATTTAAATCAACCCGAACTTACTAAAGAAAAATTTATACAAAATCCTTTCATACAAGGAGAGCGAATGTATAGTACCGGAGATTTAGGTCGTTGGTTGCCTGATGGAAATATTGAATTTTTTGGAAGGAATGACCAGCAAATAAAAATTAGAGGTTACAGAGTAGAGCTAAGCGAGATTGAGAATGCAATTTTAGAGTACTCAACTGAATTAAAGCAAGTCGTTGTTGAGGTAAAAGAAGAAAACAATAAAAAAGTATTGGCGGCCTATTTTGTATCTGCGACAGCAATAGATAAATCGAAGTTGCGAAGTTTTTTACAAAGTAGATTGCCGGACTATATGATCCCAAGTTTTTATATCGCATTAGAAGAGTTACCACTAACCAGAAATGGAAAATTAGATAGGAAAGCTTTACCAGGTATTTCGGGAGATGATTTAGTAAGAAAAGAATATATCGCACCGAGTAATGAAATAGAAGAAAAACTGGTTGCCATTTGGCAGGAAGTTTTAGGAGTAGAGAAAATAGGAGTAACGGATAATTTCTTTGAGTTAGGCGGACATAGTCTGAATGCAATGGTTGCCATAAAAAAGATCATTATAGAATTTAATATAGAAGTTTCTATCAGTGATTTTTTCTTAAATAAAACAATTGAAGGTGTCGCTAATTTAATCGTCGAGAAAAGATGGCTGACAACCGATGTAGTTACTGAAAACGAATTGACCATATAAAACTTACCAAACAATTAAACATAAATTTTTTACTGCTTTTTAATAAAACCAAGAACCTAATACCACTATAAAAAACTGTTTGAACAGGTGTTAGTTTAAAATATGAAATTATACTATTATGAAAGAATTATTAAGTAAACTAAGGGAGAATAAAATTTACATTTCATTAGAAAATGAAGATCTGAAAATAAAGTTTGATCAGCAGATTCCGGATTCACTTTTAAAAGAAATTAAAGAGAAGAAATTGCAGATTATTCAGTTCTTAAAAACTAATACTCAAACCACTAATAATTTGCCCATTGCAAAAACTCCTGAGGCAGACAGTTATATTCTGTCTTCATCTCAGCGTCGTATGTGGATTCTGAGTCGTTTTACCGATAGTAATATTGCTTATAATATGCCAAGCGTTTATATGTTTGAAGGTAATTTAGATATAACCGCTTTAAATTCAGCTTTTAATCAATTAATAGAACGTCATGAAATTCTTCGTACTTTTTTTAATGAAAATGAAGAAGGAGAAACGATGCAATTTATTGTTCCTGGGGATCAGTTTGAATTTGTCATTGATAGTCATAATTTACAAAATGAAGAAAATCAGGAATCACAACTAGCAAATCTTATTGAAGCAGAGTTGTCACGTCCATTTGATTTATCCAAACTTCCATTGCTACGTGCTAATTTGTATCAGCTTAGTGCTAACAAATGGGCTTTTAGTTTTGTGATGCACCATATCATCGGAGATGGTTGGTCGATGAAGATATTTATAAATGAGTTATTACAATTTTACAATGCACAGTTAAAAGGACAGAACATTGAACTTCCTGTTTTAACTATTCAGTATAAAGATTATGCAGCTTGGCAGCAAGTACAGTTAAGCGGTTCTACTTTATCAGATCATCGCGATTATTGGTTAAATCAATTCAATGACGAACTTCCGGTATTGGATATTGCCACCGATAAAATACGTCCAATAGTGAAAACTTATAATGGAGGTAATATTGTACGTTTTATAAATGAAGATATTTATAAAGGTATTCAAACACTTAGCCAGGAGCAGAGTGGTAGTTTGTTTATGGGATTATTGAGTGGAGTAGTTGGCTTATTATATCATTATAGTCATCAGGAAGATATCATCATCGGAAGCCCGATTGCCGGACGTGAGAATAGTGCCCTGGATGGACAAATTGGTTTTTATTTAAATACGCTTGCTTTGCGTACACGTTTTAAAGGGGATAATAGTTTTAAAACCCTTTTGAATGAAGTACGTAAAACTACTCTGGAAGCCTATGCACATCAGGTATTTCCGTTTGATCAACTTATTGAAGAGCTGAACTTAAAACGTGACTTAAGCCGTAGCGTGTTATTTGATGTATTTATTGATTACCATGATAATCGTTCCTCTGATCTGCAGGATAAATCATTAGATGATTTGAAGATGAGTGTTTATGAGGGTTACGAGGGAGCAGTTCCTAAGATGAGTAAGTTCGATTTAACTTTTATATTCACAGAATCAGACCATGGCTTGAGTTTATTATTAGAATACAACAGCGATATCTACACAGAGGCTACAGCAGAGGCCATGTTCAGTCATTTCGAAGCGCTTATGCAAGCCGCTGTTGCTTCCCCTGATAGTGCCCTTAATACATTAGACTATTTAAGCAAAGACGAACAAGAAAAACTGACGGAAGAGTTTAACACAGTAGAATTTAATTACAACAAAGACACTACTGTAAACGTACTGGACTTGTTCCAAGAACAGGTACAGCAGCATCCTGATGCCAGAGCCTTGTATTATCAAGGAGTAACTCTTAGTTATAAAGAGCTGGATAGCCAATCGGATAATCTGGCTTATTATCTGCAAAACACCTGCGCGATCCAAAAAGGAGACCTTGTGGGTATTATGCAGGACCGCTCCGAGAAAATGATTGTATCGATACTTGGGATCTTAAAATCAGGCGCCGCCTATGTGCCGATTGATCCATCGTATCCACAGGAGCGTAAGGAGTATATCATCAGGGACACTGCCATAAAAGTACTGCTGACCCAAACCGACTATATGTTTGATCTGGGGAACTACACCGGAGCTGTTTTTGCAGTAGATGCCCAGTTAGAGAGTCTGGAATCACAGACAGTGTCAACAAAGATAACACCAAGCGACCTTGCCTATATCATCTATACCTCAGGCTCTACAGGTCAGCCCAAAGGCTGTATGCTGGCGCATAGTAACCTCTCGCACTACATCCAGTGGGCGAACCATCATTACTTTACACCAGAGACAGGAAACTTTGGACTCTATACCTCGTTATCTTTTGATTTAACAATCACCAGTATCTTCAGCGCCCTAACCAGAGGAAAAGAGCTGACCATCTACGGGCAGTATGGGGAGCTTTCTGATATCTTAAAAGACAGCTTTAGCGCTAGAAGTGGTATAGACAGTATCAAACTAACCCCGTCGCACATTAAACTTCTGGAACAGTTAAATATCGAGTCCACAACCATGACCCGCGCCATAGTAGGAGGAGAAGCGGTAAGCACAGCCCATGTTCAGATCCTTAAAAAGATCAATCCTGATATTCGTATTTATAATGAATACGGTCCAACGGAGACCACTGTTGGCTGTATGGTAGAGGAACTCGAACAAGACAAAGCAGTACTGATTGGAAAACCCATCTCAGGGACAAAGATCTATATATTGGGTCCATCGCAGGAGCTTCTGCCAATAGGCGTAGCCGGAGAGATCTGTATTGCCGGTATGGGAGTTGGTTTGGGTTACCTGAACCAGGAAACACTGAGCGCAGAGAAATTTACAGAGAACCCTTTTCTAAGAGGCGAGCGCATGTACCGCAGTGGCGATATTGGGCGCTGGCAAGCCGACGGCAAGCTGGAGTATCTGGGCAGAAAAGACGATCAGGTTAAAATCCGAGGCTATAGAATAGAGCCCGGAGAGATCGAGAGCGTTCTACAAGGTCACCCTTCTATTGCCACCAGCGCCGTAGTGGCGCAGAGCAATAGTGAGGGCGATAAAGAACTCATAGCCTACTTAGTAAGCAAAGACCAGGATGCAACACTCGATGTATCGGATATCCGAGCCTATTTATCACAACATTTACCTTCATATCAGGTACCGGCACATTATATGCAATTAGAAAGCCTGCCGCTCACCACTAACGGTAAACTTGATAAAGCCCAATTACCGTCTTTAGATGGACTTGGGACCTTAAAAAGCCATGCCTATGTAGCTCCAAGAACCCAAAGTGAGCAGCAGTTAGCCATGATTTGGCAAGAGATTTTAAACAGAGAACAAATTGGGATACATGATGATTTTTTTGAACTGGGCGGTCATAGTTTAACCGCGACGCGTTTAGCGAGTCAGCTGCATAAAGAATTAGGCGTAAAAGTAGAATTAAAAGATATTTTTACCTATCCGGTTTTAGAAGCGCAGGCAGCCCTGATTGACAAATCACTCAAAACCGCTTTTGAGGACATTGTCCCGGTAGCCCAGCAAGAAGCCTATGAGCTCTCTTCGTCCCAGCGTCGTTTGTGGATGCTGAGTCAGTTTACCGATGGCAGTGTTGCTTACAACATGCCCGGGATTTATATTTTCGAAGGCAATTTAGAGATACAAGCTTTAAATACAGCCTTTAAGGGATTAATACAGCGCCATGAGATCCTTCGCACGTATTTCAAAGAGTATGAAAACGGAGAAGTGTTTCAGGTGATTGTACCGGTGAATGAATTTGCTTTTGAGATAGCGAGTTATGATCTTCAGCACAGCAAAGACCAGGAATCAGAGCTGTCAATGCTGATTCATCAGGAAATCCTCACAGCCTTTGATTTATCTGAACTTCCTTTACTTCGTGCTAATTTGTATCAGCTCAGCGCCAATAAATGGGCCTTTAGCACCGTGATGCACCATATCATCAGCGATGGCTGGTCGATGGGTATTATGATCAAAGAATTACTGGAGTTTTACAATGCAGAAATAAAAGGGGAAGCAGTCACACTAGAAGAACTTGCCATCCAATATAAAGACTATGCCGCCTGGCAGCAAGAGCAGCTAAAAGGAGCCGCATTAGAATCACATCGTGATTATTGGTTAAACCAGTTAGGAGGCAGTCTTCCGGTATTGGATATCGCCACAGATAAGGCTCGTCCACAGATCAAGACCTATAACGGGAGCAGCATCCTTCGTCCATTAAGCCCGCAGGTACATACAGGAATACAAAACCTAAGCCAGGAGCAGGGAGGCACCCTTTTTATGGGACTTCTTACAGGTGTTACCGGTTTATTATACCATTACAGCGGTCAGAATGACATCATCATCGGCAGTCCTATTGCCGGGAGAGAACACAGCGCTCTGGACGGTCAGATAGGCTTTTATTTAAATACCCTTGCCCTTCGTCTTGAGTTCAAAGGTGAGGATAGTTTTAAAACACTTTTACAAGAGGCACGTAAAACCACTTTAGATGCCTATGCGCATCAGGTATTTCCTTTTGATCAGCTGATAGATGAACTAAGCTTAAAACGAGATTTAAGCCGTAATGTACTTTTTGATGTACTGATCGATTATCATGATAACCGCTCGGTTAATAAACCCAAGAGCCCCGAACTGGAAGGTCTTAGTGTAAGCGGATATCAGGGAGATACCCCACGTATGAGCAAATTTGATCTGACCTTTATGTTCCTGGAATCAGACCATGGCTTGAGTTTATTATTAGAATACAACAGCGATATCTACACAGAGGCTACCGCAGAGGCCATGTTCAGTCATTTCGAGCAGCTGATGCAAGCCGCTGTTGCCTCTCCCGATAGCGCCCTTAATACATTAGACTATTTAAGCAAAGCCGAACAAGAAAAACAAACAGAAGAATTTAACGCAGTAGAATTTAATTACAATAACGGTAATAGTGAGAACAGTTATATAAATGTACTGGACTTGTTTAAAGAACAGGTAACCCAAAATCCTGATGCCAGAGCCTTATACTATGGGGGGACAGCCCTTAGTTATAAAGAGCTGGACAGCCAATCGGATAATCTGGCTTATTATCTGCAAAACACCTACGCGATCCAAAAAGGAGACCTTGTAGGTATTATGCAGGACCGCTCCGAGAAAATGATTGTCTCGATACTTGGGATCTTAAAATCAGGCGCCGCCTATGTACCGATTGACCCCTCGTATCCACAGGAGCGCAAGGAGTATATCATAAGTGATACAGCAATACGAATCTTGTTAACCCAAACCGACTATATGTTTGATCTGGGGAACTACACCGGAGCTGTTTTTGCAGTAGACGCCCAATTAGAGAGTCTGGAATCACATGCAGCCCCAATAGTTGAGTTAAAAGAAACCGACCTTGCCTATATTATCTATACCTCAGGCTCTACAGGTCAGCCCAAAGGCTGTATGCTGGCGCATGCAAACCTTTCGCACTACATCCAGTGGGCGAACCATCATTACTTTACCCCAGAGACAGGAAACTTTGGACTCTATACCTCGTTATCCTTTGATTTAACAATCACCAGTATCTTCAGCGCCCTAACCAGAGGAAAAGAGCTGACCATCTACGGGCAGTACGGGGAGCTTTCCGATATCTTAAAAGACAGCTTTAGCGCTGAAAGCGGTATAGACAGTATCAAACTAACCCCGTCGCACATTAAACTTCTGGAGCAGTTAAATATCGAGTCCACAACCATGACCCGCGCCATAGTAGGAGGAGAAGCGGTAAGCACAGCCCATGTTCAGATCCTTAAAAAGATCAATCCTGATATTCGTATCTTCAATGAATACGGCCCAACGGAGACCACTGTTGGCTGTATGGTAGAGGAACTCGAAGAGAATAAAGCAGTACTGATTGGAAAACCCATCTCAGGGACAAAGATCTATATATTGGGTCCATCGCAGGAGCTTCTGCCAATAGGCGTAGCGGGCGAGATCTGTATTGCCGGTATGGGAGTTGGTTTGGGTTACCTGAACCAGGAAACACTGAGCGCAGAGAAATTTATAGAGAATCCTTTTATTAAAGGCGAGCGCATGTACCGCAGCGGTGATATTGGACGCTGGCAAGCCGATGGCAAGCTGGAATATCTGGGCAGAAAAGACGATCAGGTTAAAATCCGCGGTTATAGAATAGAGCCCGGAGAGATCGAGAGTGTTCTACAAGGACACCCTTCTATTGCCACGAGCGCCGTAGTGGCGCAAAGCAACAATGAAGGCGATAAAGAACTGATAGCTTATTTAGTAAGTAAAGACCAGGATGCCACACTCGATGTATCGGATATCCGTACCTATTTATTCCAACATTTACCGGCCTATCAGGTACCGGCACATTATATGCAGCTAGAAAGCCTGCCGCTCACCACTAACGGTAAACTCGATAAGGGGCAATTACCGTCTTTAGATGGTCTGGGCAGTTTGCGAGCCAGTGAGTATGTGGCCCCGACAACCCAAAGAGAAGAAACGATAGTGGGGATCTGGGAAGAAATCCTAAACAGAGAACCAATAGGTATCCGTGATGATTTCTTTGATCTTGGAGGAGACTCTATAAAGATTCTTCGTATGATGGCAGGACTTCGCCGCGAACTGGACCTGGATGTCCCTATCGGAGAGGTGTACCGTCAGAGTACCATCGAGAGTTTACTGAAGCATGTAGACGCCAATAAGGATATTTTTGATGCCCGAAACCAAACCCAAAATCAGCACAGGATTCAGGTACTCGAAGAGCTTGAAGTTTTAAAAAGCGAAATATTATCCACTCTTCCAAATGCCGATGCCATCGAGGATGTGTATCCAATGAGTGATATCGAGAAAGGAATGATCTTCGAGTCCCTTGTGGACAGCAGTAAAGGAGTGTATCATGATCAAATGATTCATCATCGTATCTTTAAGGATTTTGACCCAAAACGTTTTGAGAATGCCCTGAGGTTACTGGTTCAAAAACACAGCATCCTAAGAACCAGTTTTCATATGGAAGGTTATGCAACAGAAGTTCAGATGGTACACAAAGATATTGATGCCCGACTGCATTATGTTGATCTAAGGAATCAGACAAGAGAAGCACAGGAAAAAACAGTAAAAGACTTTTTGGACAATGAGATGAAATCACCTTTTATTGTAAATACAGCCCCGCTGTGGCGTATGGCCGCCTTTGATTTAGGTCAGGATGAAGTGTTCTTTGTATTCCAATGCCACCATGCTATTATTGACGGCTGGAGTGATGCCCTTTTTATGACCGAGCTTAACAATCTTTACTTGGAATTAGAGCAGAACCCAACATTTTCTCCAGCACCATTACAATCAAGTTACAGGGATTTTATCATCGAACATGAAACAGCCAAACGTGATCCGGCGATCCAAACCTTCTGGAAGCAGGATTTGCAAGGATATAACCGACTAGCTCTTTTTACGGATGAAGAAGAAATAACTAAAAATCTTTATACGCTAGGTCAGGAGGAGCTGACGCGTCTGGAAGAATTTGCCAAAGCCCGTAACACTACAGTTAAAGCAGTTTCTTTAGCGGCTTATATGTATATGCTTAAAGTGTTAAGTTACAACAGTGAAGAAATTGTAACAGGACTTGTGAGCCATATGCGTCCTACCTGTGAGGACAGTGATAAGTTATTGGGTTGTTTTTTAAATACAATCCCGTTTAAAGCAGGTATAGATCATAGTGTAAATGCAGATCAGTTAATAGACACAGTTCACCAAAAATTAATTAGCCTGAAAGACAAAGAACGTCTGAGCATGCTGGAGATCTCTTTGCTTCACAACAAACAAGGCAGACAAGGGAATCCTTTTTTTGATGTGCTTTTTGATTATGTCGATTTTCATGCTTATGGAGCTGTTAAAAAAGGTGAAGCCACCATAGATCAATATGATAGCTTATCAGAATTAAGCGTCGGTGGTATGGATTTAACCAATACTTTTTTGGATTTTATCATTAACCGTACTGATGGTTTTTACAATTTGAGCATTCGTCTGACCCATAAGCTGCAGTGTGGTTTTACCACAGATCGTCTGGCAGAATTGTATTTTGCTATTTTAAGCAGTATGCAGCAGGAGCCTTCTGCCAGGCTAAAAGATAACAATCATTTAAGCCCGGCAGAACAAGAAAAACTGACGGAAGAGTTTAACACAGTAGAATTTAATTACAACAAAGACACTACTGTAAACGTACTGGACTTGTTCCAAGAACAGGTACAGCAGCATCCTGATGCCAGAGCCTTGTATTATCAAGGAGTAACTCTTAGTTATAAAGAGCTGGATAGCCAATCGGATAATCTGGCTTATTATCTGCAAAACACCTGCGCGATCCAAAAAGGAGACCTTGTGGGTATTATGCAGGACCGCTCCGAGAAAATGATTGTATCGATACTTGGGATCTTAAAATCAGGCGCCGCCTATGTGCCGATTGATCCATCGTATCCACAGGAGCGTAAGGAGTATATCATCAGGGACACTGCCATAAAAGTACTGCTGACCCAAACCGACTATATGTTTGATCTGGGGAACTACACCGGAGCTGTTTTTGCAGTAGATGCCCAGTTAGAGAGTCTGGAATCACAGACAGTGTCAACAAAGATAACACCAAGCGACCTTGCCTATATCATCTATACCTCAGGCTCTACAGGTCAGCCCAAAGGCTGTATGCTGGCGCATAGTAACCTCTCGCACTACATCCAGTGGGCGAACCATCATTACTTTACACCAGAGACAGGAAACTTTGGACTCTATACCTCGTTATCTTTTGATTTAACAATCACCAGTATCTTCAGCGCCCTAACCAGAGGAAAAGAGCTGACCATCTACGGGCAGTATGGGGAGCTTTCTGATATCTTAAAAGACAGCTTTAGCGCTAGAAGTGGTATAGACAGTATCAAACTAACCCCGTCGCACATTAAACTTCTGGAACAGTTAAATATCGAGTCCACAACCATGACCCGCGCCATAGTAGGAGGAGAAGCGGTAAGCACAGCCCATGTTCAGATCCTTAAAAAGATCAATCCTGATATTCGTATTTATAATGAATACGGTCCAACGGAGACCACTGTTGGCTGTATGGTAGAGGAACTCGAACAAGACAAAGCAGTACTGATTGGAAAACCCATCTCAGGGACAAAGATCTATATATTGGGTCCATCGCAGGAGCTTCTGCCAATAGGCGTAGCCGGAGAGATCTGTATTGCCGGTATGGGAGTTGGTTTGGGTTACCTGAACCAGGAAACACTGAGCGCAGAGAAATTTACAGAGAACCCTTTTCTAAGAGGCGAGCGCATGTACCGCAGTGGCGATATTGGGCGCTGGCAAGCCGACGGCAAGCTGGAGTATCTGGGCAGAAAAGACGATCAGGTTAAAATCCGAGGCTATAGAATAGAGCCCGGAGAGATCGAGAGCGTTCTACAAGGTCACCCTTCTATTGCCACCAGCGCCGTAGTGGCGCAGAGCAATAGTGAGGGCGATAAAGAACTCATAGCCTACTTAGTAAGCAAAGACCAGGATGCAACACTCGATGTATCGGATATCCGAGCCTATTTATCACAACATTTACCTTCATATCAGGTACCGGCACATTATATGCAATTAGAAAGCCTGCCGCTCACCACTAACGGTAAACTTGATAAAGCCCAACTGCCATCTTTAGATGGACTTGGAACTTTAAAAAGCCACGCCTATGTAGCTCCAAGAACCCAAAGTGAGCAGCAGTTAGCCGTGATTTGGCAAGAGATTTTAAACAGAGAACAAATAGGGATACACGATGATTTCTTTGAACTTGGAGGTCATAGTTTAACCGCGACGCGTTTAGCGAGTCAGCTGCATAAAGAATTAGGGGTAAAAGTCGAATTAAAAGATATTTTTACTTATCCGGTTTTACAAGCGCAGGCATCCCTGATTGAAAAATCACTTAAAACGGCTTTTGTAGACATTGTTCCGATAGCCGAGCAAGAAGCCTATGGGCTCTCTTCCTCCCAGCGTCGTTTGTGGATGCTGAGTCAGTTTACCGATGGCAGTGTGGCTTACAACATGCCCGGGATTTATATTTTCGAAGGCAATTTAGATGTACAAGCATTAAATATAGCCTTTAAGGGATTAATAAAGCGTCATGAGATTCTTCGCACCTACTTCAAAGAGACTCAAAACGGAGAAGTACTTCAGGTGATTGTACCTTCTGATGAATTTGCTTTTGAGATCGAAGCTCATGATCTTCAGGGCAGAAAAGAGCAGGAATCGGAGCTGTCAATCCTGATCCATCAGGAGATCCTCACAGCGTTTGATTTATCAAGACTTCCGCTGCTACGCGCTAATTTGTATCAGCTAAGCAAAGACAAATGGGCCTTTAGCACTGTGATGCACCACATCATCAGCGATGGCTGGTCGATGGGTATTATGATCAAAGAATTACTGGAGTTCTACAATGCAGAAATAAAAGCAGAAGCCGCCACACTAGAAGAACTTGCCATCCAATATAAGGACTATGCCGCCTGGCAGCAAGAGCAGCTAAAGGGAGCAGCATTAGAATCTCACCGAGATTATTGGTTAAACCAATTAAAAGGCGAGCTTTCGGTATTGGATATCGCCACAGATAGGCTGCGTCCACAAATAAAAACCTATAACGGAAACAGTATCCTTCGTCCATTAAGCCCAGAGGTGCATACAGGAATACAAACCCTTAGCCAGGAGCAGGGAGGTACCCTTTTTATGGGACTTCTTACCGGAGTAACAAGTTTATTATACCATTACAGCGCTCAAGAGGACATCATCATCGGCAGTCCTATTGCCGGCAGGGAGCACAGCGCTCTGGACGGGCAGATCGGCTTTTATTTAAACACCCTTGCCCTTCGTTTGCAGTTCAAAGGCGATGCCAGTTTTAAAACGCTTTTACAAGAGGCTCGTAAAACCACTTTAGATGCCTATGCGCATCAGGTGTTTCCATTTGATCAGCTCATAGACGAACTAAGCTTAAAACGAGATCTGAGCCGCAATGTACTTTTTGATGTACTGATCGATTACCATGACAACCGCTCGGTTAATAAACCCAAGAGCCCCGAACTGGAAGGTCTTAGTGTAAGCGGATATCAGGGAGATACCCCACGTATGAGCAAATTTGATCTGACCTTTATGTTTTTGGAATCAGACCAGGGATTAAGTTTATTATTGGAATACAACAGCGATATTTACACAGAGGCTACCGCAGAGGCCATGTTCAGTCATTTCGAGCAGCTGATGCAGGCAGCAGTTACCTCTCCCGATAAAGCCCTTAATACATTGGAATATATCAGTGCAGCAGAGCGTCATCAATTAACAGAAGAGTTCAACGCAGTAGAATTTAATTACAACAAAGACACTACTGTAAATGTACTGGATATGTTCCAAGAACAGGTAACCCAAAATCCGGATGCTACAGCTTTACATTACCAAGGCACAACCCTTAGTTATAAAGAGCTGGACGTACAATCGGATAATCTGGCCTATTATCTGCAAAACACCTGCGCGATCCAAAAAGGAGACCTTGTAGGTATTATGCAGGACCGCTCCGAGAAGATGATTGTATCGATACTTGGGATCTTAAAATCCGGCGCCGCCTATGTACCGATTGACCCCTCGTATCCACAGGAGCGCAAGGAGTATATCATAAGTGATACAGCAATACGAATCTTGTTAACCCAAACCGACTATATGTTTGATCTGGGGAACTACACCGGAGCTGTTTTTGCAGTAGACGCCCAATTAGAGAGTCTGGAATCACATGCAGCCCCAATAGTTGAGTTAAAAGAAACCGACCTTGCCTATATTATCTATACCTCAGGCTCTACAGGTCAGCCCAAAGGCTGTATGCTGGCGCATGCAAACCTTTCGTACTACATCCAGTGGGCGAACCATCATTACTTTACCCCAGAGACAGGAAACTTTGGACTCTATACCTCGTTATCCTTTGATTTAACAATCACCAGTATCTTCAGCGCCCTAACCAGAGGAAAAGAGCTGACCATCTACGGGCAGTACGGGGAGCTTTCCGATATCTTAAAAGACAGCTTTAGCGCTGAAAGCGGTATAGACAGTATCAAACTAACCCCGTCGCACATTAAACTTCTGGAGCAGTTAAATATCGAGTCCACAACCATGACCCGCGCCATAGTAGGAGGAGAAGCGGTAAGCACAGCCCATGTTCAGATCCTTAAAAAGATCAATCCTGATATTCGTATCTTCAATGAATACGGCCCAACGGAGACCACTGTTGGCTGTATGGTAGAGGAACTCGAAGAGAATAAAGCAGTACTGATTGGAAAACCCATCTCAGGGACAAAGATCTATATATTGGGTCCATCGCAGGAGCTTCTGCCAATAGGCGTAGCGGGCGAGATCTGTATTGCCGGTATGGGAGTTGGTTTGGGTTACCTGAACCAGGAAGCACTGAGCGCAGAGAAATTTACAGAGAATCCTTTTGTGAAAGGCGAGCGCATGTACCGCAGTGGAGATATTGGGCGCTGGCAAGCCGATGGCAAGCTGGAATATCTGGGCAGAAAAGACGATCAGGTTAAAATCCGAGGCTATAGAATAGAGCCCGGAGAGATCGAGAGCGTTCTACAAGGCCACCCTTCTATTGCTACCAGCGCCGTAGTGGCGCAGAGCAACAGCCAAGGCGATAAAGAACTCATAGCCTACTTAGTGAGCAAAGATCAGGATGCGACATTAGATGTATCGGATATCCGAGCCTATTTATCACAGCATTTACCAGCCTATCAGGTACCGGCACATTATATGCAATTAGAAAGCCTGCCGCTCACCACTAACGGTAAACTCGACAAAACGCAATTGCCATCACTTGATGGTCTGGGCAGTTTACGAGCCAGTGAGTATGTGGCCCCGACAACCCAAAGAGAAGAAACGATAGTGGGGATCTGGGAAGAAATCCTAAACAGAGAACCAATAGGTATCCGTGATGATTTCTTTGATTTGGGAGGAGACTCTATAAAGATCCTTCGCATGATGGCAGGACTTCGCCGCGAACTGGACCTGGATGTCCCTATCGGAGAGGTATACCGCCAGAGTACCATCGAGAGTTTACTTAAGCATGTAGATGCCAATAAGGATGTTTTCGATGCCCGTAACCAAACCCAAAATCAGCACAAAGTTCAGGTGCTCGAAGAACTGGAAGTCTTAAAATCAGAAATCCTTGAAAGTTTAGAAGATGCCCAAACGATAGAAGACGTTTACCCGATGAGTGATATTGAGAAGGGAATGATCTTCGAATCCCTTGTAGACAGCAGCAAAGGAATGTACCACGATCAAATGGTACACCAGCGTATTTTTAAAGATTTTGACCCAAAACGTTTTGAAAACGCCCTAAGGTTACTGGTTTACAAGCACAGCATCCTAAGAACCAGTTTTCATATGGAAGGTTATGCCACAGAAGTTCAGATGGTACACAAAGACATTGATGCCCGACTGCATTATGTGAACCTAAGAGATCAGGCAAGGGAAGAACAGGAAAAAACAATAAAAGACTTTTTGGACAATGAGATGAAATCTCCTTTTATTGTAAATACAGCCCCGCTGTGGCGTATGGCTGCATTTGATTTAGGTCAGGACGAAGTAGTCTTTGTATTCCAATGCCATCATGCCATTATCGACGGCTGGAGTGATGCCCTTTTTATGACCGAGCTTAACAATCTTTATTTGGAATTAGAGCAGAACCCTGCATTTTCTCCAACACCATTACAATCAAGTTACAGGGATTTTATCATCGAGCATGAAGTAGCCAAGCGTGATCCGGCGATCCAAACCTTCTGGAAAGAAGAGCTCAAAGGATATAATCGTCTGACCCTTTTTACAGAAGAAGAGGACATTAGTATGAGCCATTACCAACTGAGCAAGGAAGAGATTAATACTTTAGAGCAATTTGCCAAAGCGCATAACACTACAGTTAAAGCAGTCTCTTTGGGAGCTTATATGTATATGCTTAAAGTGTTAAGCTACAACAGTGAAGAAATCGTAACAGGACTTGTGAGTCATATGCGTCCTACTTGTGAGGATAGTGATAAGTTATTGGGTTGTTTTTTAAATACAATTCCTTTTAAAGTTGGAGTATCCAACGATATAAGCGCTGATAAATTAATTGATGGCGTTCACCAAAAATTAATTGGCCTGAAAGACAAAGAACGTCTGAGCATACTTGAGATCTCGCTATTGCACAATAAACAAGGCAGACAAGGAAACCCGTTTTTTGATGTGCTTTTTGATTATGTTGATTTTCATGCCTATGGAGCCATAGAAGAAGAAAAAGCCACTGAAGATCAGTATAACAACCTCTCAGGTCTGAGCATCGGTGGGATTGATTTAACCAATACCTTTTTGGATTTTATCATCGATCGTACCGATGGCTTTTACAATTTGAGTATCCGTCTGACCCATAAGCTGCAGTGTGGTTTTACCACAGATCGTCTGGCAGAATTGTATTTTGCTATTTTAAGCAGTATGCAGGAGCAGCCTTCTGCTAAGCTAAAAGATAACGATCATTTAAGCCAGAGAGAACAAGCAACCTTAATAGAAGAGTTTAACACAGTAGAATTTAATTACAACAAAGACACTACTGTAAACGTACTGGACTTGTTCCAAGAACAGGTACAGCAGCATCCTGATGCCAGAGCCTTGTATTATCAAGGAGTAACCCTTAGTTATAAAGAGCTGGATAGCCAATCGGATAATCTGGCTTATTATCTGCAAAACACCTGCGCGATCCAAAAAGGAGACCTTGTGGGTATTATGCAGGACCGCTCAGAGAAGATGATCGTCTCGATACTTGGGATCTTAAAATCAGGTGCCGCTTATGTACCGATTGACCCCTCGTATCCACAGGAGCGCAAGGAGTATATCATAAGTGATACAGCAATACGAATCTTGTTAACCCAAACCGACTATATGTTTGATCTGGGGAACTACACAGGAGCTGTTTTTGCAGTAGATGCCCAGTTAGAGAGTCTGGAATCACAGACAGTGTCAACAAAGCTAACACCAACCGACCTTGCCTATATTATCTATACCTCAGGCTCTACAGGCCAGCCCAAAGGCTGTATGCTGGCACATAGTAATCTCTCGCACTACATCCAGTGGGCGAACCATCATTACTTTACCCCAGAGACAGGAAACTTTGGACTTTATACCTCGTTATCCTTTGATTTAACGATCACCAGTATCTTCAGCGCCCTAACCAGAGGAAAAGAGCTGACCATCTACGGGCAGTATACAGAGCTTTCCGATATTTTAAAAGACAGCTTTAGTGCTAGAAGTGGTATAGACAGTATCAAACTAACCCCGTCGCATATCAAACTTCTGGAACAGTTAAATATCGAGTCCACAACCATGACCCGCGCCATAGTAGGAGGAGAAGCGGTAAGCACAGCCCATGTTCAGATCCTTAAAAAGATCAATCCTGATATTCGTATCTTCAATGAATACGGCCCAACGGAGACCACTGTTGGCTGTATGGTAGAGGAACTCGAAGAGAATAAAGCAGTACTGATTGGAAAACCCATCTCAGGTACAAAGATCTATATATTGGGTCCATCTCTGGAGCTTCTGCCAATAGGCGTAGCAGGCGAGATCTGTATTGCCGGTATGGGAGTTGGTTTGGGTTACCTGAACCAGGAAGCACTGAGCTCAGAGAAATTTACAGAGAATCCTTTTATTAAAGGCGAGCGCATGTACCGCAGTGGTGATATTGGCCGCTGGCAAGCCGACGGCAAGCTGGAATATCTGGGCAGAAAAGACGATCAGGTTAAAATCCGAGGTTATAGAATAGAGCCCGGAGAGATCGAAAGCGTTCTACAAGGACACCCGTCTATTGCCACAAGCGCCGTAGTGGCGCAGAGCAACAATGAAGGCGACAAAGAACTCATAGCCTACTTAGTAAGCAAAGACCAGGATGCAACACTCGATGTATCGGATATCCGGGCCTATTTATCACAACATTTACCTTCATATCAGGTCCCGGCACATTATATGCAGCTAGAAAGCCTGCCGCTCACCACTAACGGGAAGCTCGATAAAGCCCAACTGCCATCACTCGATGGACTGGGGACTTTAAAAAGCCACGCCTATGCAGCTCCGCGTACCCAAAGTGAGCAGCAGTTAGCCGTGATTTGGCAAGAGATCTTAAACAGGGAACAAATAGGCATACATGACAACTTTTTTGAATTAGGGGGGCATAGTTTATTAGCAATCAAAGTACTTTCTAGGATAAGAAGTGAATTTAATGTCGAAATCAAGATGGAGACGGTATTTAATGATGCAACCATTGAATTTATTGCTCAAGAAATTACGAGAAAACAATGGGTTACAACGAACTCCAATCTTGATGTTGAAGAATTAGATACAATTACAATATGAACAAGTTAAAATGCATTGCAGATGATTTAATTGAATTAAATATAATCAAGGTAATGTATGGAAGATAATAGATTTAAGAGAAATTTTATTCTCTATTATTAATTAAGGTAAAAGAGGATAAAAGTGAGCTAATTAATCACTTTTTATGTTGTTCCTAGAAATTTAAAGAAGAGGGAGTTCTTTTCCCTCTTTTTCACAAGATTGTTTATGGGGCTTGAATCTATTTACTACCAAATAAACCATACAGTTAGATTAATTTACTCAAATTCAAAGGATATGATGAAATTATTTAGGGCTGGAATTTTACTAATAAAAAGTATCTAAAAACATAGTTTATAAAAAAATAAAAAAGATTACTATATGAATGATTTAAAAGGCATTATAGACGATTTAATTAAATTAAATATTAATATAAAAGTTCAGGATAATGAGCTGAAAATAACAGGCTCAAAAGAAAACTTAACTTCTGATATTATTAGTAGAATCAAAGAAAATAAAAGTAGATTAATTGATTATTTTCAATCTGTAGAGACTGAAAGTAATTTAATTACAACCAATATTATTCCTAAAATTAAAGAAGAAGAAAGTTATGTAATCTCTTCGTCCCAGCGTCGTTTGTGGATGCTGAGTCAGTTTACCGATGGCAGTATCGCTTACAACATGCCCGGGATTTATATTTTCGAAGGCAATTTAGATGTACAAGCATTAAATACAGCCTTTAAGAGATTAATACAGCGCCATGAGATTCTTCGCACCTACTTCAAAGAGACTCAAAACGGAGAAGTACTTCAGGTGATTGTACCTTCTGATGAATTTGCTTTTGAGATCGAAGCTCATGATCTTCAGGGCAGAAAAGAGCAGGAATCGGAGCTGTCAATCCTGATCCATCAGGAGATCCTCACAGCGTTTGATTTATCAAGACTTCCGCTGCTACGCGCTAATTTGTATCAGCTAAGCAAAGACAAATGGGCCTTTAGCACTGTGATGCACCACATCATCAGCGATGGCTGGTCGATGGGTATTATGATCAAAGAATTACTGGAGTTCTACAATGCAGAAATAAAAGCAGAAGCCGCCACACTAGAAGAACTTGCCATCCAATATAAGGACTATGCCGCCTGGCAGCAAGAGCAGCTAAAGGGAGCAGCATTAGAATCTCACCGAGATTATTGGTTAAACCAATTAAAAGGCGAGCTTTCGGTATTGGATATCGCCACAGATAGGCTGCGTCCACAAATAAAAACCTATAACGGAAACAGTATCCTTCGTCCATTAAGCCCAGAGGTGCATACAGGAATACAAACCCTTAGCCAGGAGCAGGGAGGTACCCTTTTTATGGGACTTCTTACCGGAGTAACAAGTTTATTATACCATTACAGCGCTCAAGAGGACATCATCATCGGCAGTCCTATTGCCGGCAGGGAGCACAGCGCTCTGGACGGGCAGATCGGCTTTTATTTAAACACCCTTGCCCTTCGTTTGCAGTTCAAAGGCGATGCCAGTTTTAAAACGCTTTTACAAGAGGCTCGTAAAACCACTTTAGATGCCTATGCGCATCAGGTGTTTCCATTTGATCAGCTCATAGACGAACTAAGCTTAAAACGAGATCTGAGCCGCAATGTACTTTTTGATGTACTGATCGATTACCATGACAACCGCTCGGTTAATAAACCCAAGAGCCCCGAACTGGAAGGTCTTAGTGTAAGCGGATATCAGGGAGATACCCCACGTATGAGCAAATTTGATCTGACCTTTATGTTTTTGGAATCAGACCAGGGATTAAGTTTATTATTGGAATACAACAGCGATATTTACACAGAGGCTACCGCAGAGGCCATGTTCAGTCATTTCGAGCAGCTGATGCAGGCAGCAGTTACCTCTCCCGATAAAGCCCTTAATACATTGGAATATATCAGTGCAGCAGAGCGTCATCAATTAACAGAAGAGTTCAACGCAGTAGAATTTAATTACAACAAAGACACTACTGTAAATGTACTGGATATGTTCCAAGAACAGGTAACCCAAAATCCGGATGCTACAGCTTTACATTACCAAGGCACAACCCTTAGTTATAAAGAGCTGGACGTACAATCGGATAATCTGGCCTATTATCTGCAAAACACCTGCGCGATCCAAAAAGGAGACCTTGTAGGTATTATGCAGGACCGCTCCGAGAAGATGATTGTATCGATACTTGGGATCTTAAAATCCGGCGCCGCCTATGTACCGATTGACCCCTCGTATCCACAGGAGCGCAAGGAGTATATCATAAGTGATACAGCAATACGAATCTTGTTAACCCAAACCGACTATATGTTTGATCTGGGGAACTACACCGGAGCTGTTTTTGCAGTAGACGCCCAATTAGAGAGTCTGGAATCACATGCAGCCCCAATAGTTGAGTTAAAAGAAACCGACCTTGCCTATATTATCTATACCTCAGGCTCTACAGGTCAGCCCAAAGGCTGTATGCTGGCGCATGCAAACCTTTCGCACTACATCCAGTGGGCGAACCATCATTACTTTACCCCAGAGACAGGAAACTTTGGACTCTATACCTCGTTATCCTTTGATTTAACAATCACCAGTATCTTCAGCGCCCTAACCAGAGGAAAAGAGCTGACCATCTACGGGCAGTACGGGGAGCTTTCCGATATCTTAAAAGACAGCTTTAGCGCTGAAAGCGGTATAGACAGTATCAAACTAACCCCGTCGCACATTAAACTTCTGGAGCAGTTAAATATCGAGTCCACAACCATGACCCGCGCCATAGTAGGAGGAGAAGCGGTAAGCACAGCCCATGTTCAGATCCTTAAAAAGATCAATCCTGATATTCGTATCTTCAATGAATACGGCCCAACGGAGACCACTGTTGGCTGTATGGTAGAGGAACTCGAAGAGAATAAAGCAGTACTGATTGGAAAACCCATCTCAGGGACAAAGATCTATATATTGGGTCCATCGCAGGAGCTTCTGCCAATAGGCGTAGCGGGCGAGATCTGTATTGCCGGTATGGGAGTTGGTTTGGGTTACCTGAACCAGGAAGCACTGAGCGCAGAGAAATTTACAGAGAATCCTTTTGTGAAAGGCGAGCGCATGTACCGCAGTGGAGATATTGGGCGCTGGCAAGCCGATGGCAAGCTGGAATATCTGGGCAGAAAAGACGATCAGGTTAAAATCCGAGGCTATAGAATAGAGCCCGGAGAGATCGAGAGCGTTCTACAAGGCCACCCTTCTATTGCTACCAGCGCCGTAGTGGCGCAGAGCAACAGCCAAGGCGATAAAGAACTCATAGCCTACTTAGTGAGCAAAGATCAGGATGCGACATTAGATGTATCGGATATCCGAGCCTATTTATCACAGCATTTACCAGCCTATCAGGTACCGGCACATTATATGCAATTAGAAAGCCTGCCGCTCACCACTAACGGTAAACTCGACAAAACGCAATTGCCATCACTTGATGGTCTGGGCAGTTTACGAGCCAGTGAGTATGTGGCCCCGACAACCCAAAGAGAAGAAACGATAGTGGGGATCTGGGAAGAAATCCTAAACAGAGAACCAATAGGTATCCGTGATGATTTCTTTGATTTGGGAGGAGACTCTATAAAGATCCTTCGCATGATGGCAGGACTTCGCCGCGAACTGGACCTGGATGTCCCTATCGGAGAGGTATACCGCCAGAGTACCATCGAGAGTTTACTTAAGCATGTAGATGCCAATAAGGATGTTTTCGATGCCCGTAACCAAACCCAAAATCAGCACAAAGTTCAGGTGCTCGAAGAACTGGAAGTCTTAAAATCAGAAATCCTTGAAAGTTTAGAAGATGCCCAAACGATAGAAGACGTTTACCCGATGAGTGATATTGAGAAGGGAATGATCTTCGAATCCCTTGTAGACAGCAGCAAAGGAATGTACCACGATCAAATGGTACACCAGCGTATTTTTAAAGATTTTGACCCAAAACGTTTTGAAAACGCCCTAAGGTTACTGGTTTACAAGCACAGCATCCTAAGAACCAGTTTTCATATGGAAGGTTATGCCACAGAAGTTCAGATGGTACACAAAGACATTGATGCCCGACTGCATTATGTGAACCTAAGAGATCAGGCAAGGGAAGAACAGGAAAAAACAATAAAAGACTTTTTGGACAATGAGATGAAATCTCCTTTTATTGTAAATACAGCCCCGCTGTGGCGTATGGCTGCATTTGATTTAGGTCAGGACGAAGTAGTCTTTGTATTCCAATGCCATCATGCCATTATCGACGGCTGGAGTGATGCCCTTTTTATGACCGAGCTTAACAATCTTTATTTGGAATTAGAGCAGAACCCTGCATTTTCTCCAACACCATTACAATCAAGTTACAGGGATTTTATCATCGAGCATGAAGTAGCCAAGCGTGATCCGGCGATCCAAACCTTCTGGAAAGAAGAGCTCAAAGGATATAATCGTCTGACCCTTTTTACAGAAGAAGAGGACATTAGTATGAGCCATTACCAACTGAGCAAGGAAGAGATTAATACTTTAGAGCAATTTGCCAAAGCGCATAACACTACAGTTAAAGCAGTCTCTTTGGGAGCTTATATGTATATGCTTAAAGTGTTAAGCTACAACAGTGAAGAAATCGTAACAGGACTTGTGAGTCATATGCGTCCTACTTGTGAGGATAGTGATAAGTTATTGGGTTGTTTTTTAAATACAATTCCTTTTAAAGTTGGAGTATCCAACGATATAAGCGCTGATAAATTAATTGATGGCGTTCACCAAAAATTAATTGGCCTGAAAGACAAAGAACGTCTGAGCATACTTGAGATCTCGCTATTGCACAATAAACAAGGCAGACAAGGAAACCCGTTTTTTGATGTGCTTTTTGATTATGTTGATTTTCATGCCTATGGAGCCATAGAAGAAGAAAAAGCCACTGAAGATCAGTATAACAACCTCTCAGGTCTGAGCATCGGTGGGATTGATTTAACCAATACCTTTTTGGATTTTATCATCGATCGTACCGATGGCTTTTACAATTTGAGTATCCGTCTGACCCATAAGCTGCAGTGTGGTTTTACCACAGATCGTCTGGCAGAATTGTATTTTGCTATTTTAAGCAGTATGCAGGAGCAGCCTTCTGCTAAGCTAAAAGATAACGATCATTTAAGCCAGAGAGAACAAGCAACCTTAATAGAAGAGTTTAACACAGTAGAATTCAATTACAACAAAGACACTACTGTAAACGTACTGGATCTGTTCCAAGAACAGGTAACCCAAAATCCAGATGCGAGAGCCTTATATTATGGGGGGACAACCCTTAGTTATAAAGAGCTGGATAGCCAATCGGATAATCTGGCTTATTATCTGCAAAACACCTGCGCGATCCAAAAAGGAGACCTTGTGGGTATTATGCAGGACCGCTCAGAGAAGATGATCGTCTCGATACTTGGGATCTTAAAATCAGGTGCCGCTTATGTACCGATTGACCCCTCGTATCCACAGGAGCGCAAGGAGTATATCATAAGTGATACAGCAATACGAATCTTGTTAACCCAAACCGACTATATGTTTGATCTGGGGAACTACACAGGAGCTGTTTTTGCAGTAGATGCCCAGTTAGAGAGTCTGGAATCACAGACAGTGTCAACAAAGCTAACACCAAGCGACCTTGCCTATATTATCTATACCTCAGGCTCTACAGGCCAGCCCAAAGGCTGTATGCTGGCACATAGTAATCTCTCGCACTACATCCAGTGGGCGAACCATCATTACTTTACCCCAGAGACAGGAAACTTTGGACTTTATACCTCGTTATCCTTTGATTTAACGATCACCAGTATCTTCAGCGCCCTAACCAGAGGAAAAGAGCTGACCATCTACGGGCAGTATACAGAGCTTTCCGATATTTTAAAAGACAGCTTTAGTGCTAGAAGTGGTATAGACAGTATCAAACTAACCCCGTCGCATATCAAACTTCTGGAACAGTTAAATATCGAGTCCACAACCATGACCCGCGCCATAGTAGGAGGAGAAGCGGTAAGCACAGCCCATGTTCAGATCCTTAAAAAGATCAATCCTGATATTCGTATCTTCAATGAATACGGCCCAACGGAGACCACTGTTGGCTGTATGGTAGAGGAACTCGAAGAGAATAAAGCAGTACTGATTGGAAAACCCATCTCAGGTACAAAGATCTATATATTGGGTCCATCTCTGGAGCTTCTGCCAATAGGCGTAGCAGGCGAGATCTGTATTGCCGGTATGGGAGTTGGTTTGGGTTACCTGAACCAGGAAACACTGAGCTCAGAGAAATTTACAGAGAACCCTTTTCTAAGAGGTGAGCGCATGTACCGCAGTGGTGATATTGGCCGCTGGCAAGCCGACGGCAAGCTGGAATATCTGGGCAGAAAAGACGATCAGGTTAAAATCCGCGGTTATAGAATAGAGCCCGGAGAGATCGAGAGCGTTCTACAAGGACACCCTTCTATTGCCACAAGCGCCGTAGTGGCGCAGAGCAATAGTGAAGGCGATAAAGAACTCATAGCCTACTTAGTGAGTAAAGACCAAGATGCCACACTCGATGTATCGGATATCCGTACCTATTTATCACAACATTTACCTTCATATCAGGTACCGGCACATTATATGCAATTACAAAGCCTGCCGCTTACCACTAACGGTAAACTTGATAAAGCCCAATTACCGTCTTTAGATGGACTTGGGACCTTAAAAAGCCATGCCTATGTAGCTCCAAGAACCCAAAGTGAGCAGCAGTTAGCCATGATTTGGCAAGAGATTTTAAACAGAGAACAAATTGGGATACATGATGATTTTTTTGAACTGGGCGGTCATAGTTTAACCGCGACGCGTTTAGCGAGTCAGCTGCATAAAGAATTAGGCGTAAAAGTAGAATTAAAAGATATTTTTACCTATCCGGTTTTAGAAGCGCAGGCAGCCCTGATTGACAAATCACTCAAAACCGCTTTTGAGGACATTGTCCCGGTAGCCCAGCAAGAAGCCTATGAGCTCTCTTCGTCCCAGCGTCGTTTGTGGATGCTGAGTCAGTTTACCGATGGCAGTGTTGCTTACAACATGCCCGGGATTTATATTTTCGAAGGCAATTTAGAGATACAAGCTTTAAATACAGCCTTTAAGGGATTAATACAGCGCCATGAGATCCTTCGCACGTATTTCAAAGAGTATGAAAACGGAGAAGTGTTTCAGGTGATTGTACCGGTGAATGAATTTGCTTTTGAGATAGCGAGTTATGATCTTCAGCACAGCAAAGAACAGGAATCAGAGCTGTCAACCCTTATTCACAAGGAAATCCTCACAGCCTTTGATTTATCTGAACTTCCTTTACTTCGTGCTAATTTGTATCAGCTCAGCGCCAATAAATGGGCCTTTAGCACCGTGATGCACCACATCATCAGCGATGGCTGGTCGATGGGTATTATGATAAAAGAATTACTGGAGTTTTACAATGCAGAAATAAAAGGGGAAGCAGTCACACTAGAAGAACTTGCCATCCAATATAAAGACTATGCCGCGTGGCAGCAAGAGCAGTTAAAAGGAGCCGCATTAGAATCACATCGTGATTATTGGTTAAACCAACTCAGTGGTGAACTTCCGGTGTTGGATATCGCTACAGATAAGGCTCGTCCACAGATCAAGACCTATAACGGGAGCAGCATCCTTCGTCCTTTAAGCCCGCAGGTACATACAGGGATACAAACCCTAAGCCAGGAGCAGGGAGGCACCCTTTTTATGGGACTTCTTAGTGGTGTTACCGGATTATTATACCATTACAGCGGTCAGAATGATATCATCATCGGCAGCCCTATTGCCGGGAGAGAGCACAGCGCTCTGGACGGGCAGATCGGTTTTTATTTAAATACCCTTGCCCTTCGTTTGGAGTTCAAAGGTGAGGATAGTTTTAAAACACTTTTACAAGAGGCACGTAAAACCACTTTAGATGCCTATGCGCATCAGGTATTTCCTTTTGATCAGCTGATAGATGAACTAAGCTTAAAACGAGATTTAAGCCGTAATGTACTTTTTGATGTACTGATCGATTATCATGATAACCGCTCGGTTAATAAACCCAAGAGCCCCGAACTGGAAGGTCTTAGTGTAAGCGGATATCAGGGAGATACCCCACGTATGAGCAAATTTGATCTGACCTTTATGTTCCTGGAATCAGACCATGGCTTGAGTTTATTATTAGAATACAACAGCGATATCTACACAGAGGCTACCGCAGAGGCCATGTTCAGTCATTTCGAGCAGCTGATGCAAGCCGCTGTTGCCTCTCCCGATAGCGCCCTTAATACATTAGACTACTTAAGCAAAGCCGAACAAGAAAAACAAACAGAAGAATTTAACGCAGTAGAATTTAATTACAATAACGGTAATAGTGAGAACAGTTATATAAATGTACTGGACTTGTTTAAAGAACAGGTAACCCAAAATCCTGATGCCAGAGCCTTATACTATGGGGGGACAACCCTTAGTTATAAAGAGCTGGACGTACAATCGGATAATCTGGCCTATTATCTGCAAAACACCTGCGCGATCCAAAAAGGAGACCTTGTAGGTATTATGCAGGACCGCTCCGAGAAGATGATTGTATCGATACTTGGGATCTTAAAATCCGGCGCCGCCTATGTACCGATTGACCCCTCGTATCCACAGGAGCGCAAGGAGTATATCATAAGTGATACAGCAATACGAATCTTGTTAACCCAAACCGACTATATGTTTGATCTGGGGAACTACACCGGAGCTGTTTTTGCAGTAGACGCCCAATTAGAGAGTCTGGAATCACATGCAGCCCCAATAGTTGAGTTAAAAGAAACCGACCTTGCCTATATTATCTATACCTCAGGCTCTACAGGTCAGCCCAAAGGCTGTATGCTGGCGCATGCAAACCTTTCGCACTACATCCAGTGGGCGAACCATCATTACTTTACCCCAGAGACAGGAAACTTTGGACTCTATACCTCGTTATCCTTTGATTTAACAATCACCAGTATCTTCAGCGCCCTAACCAGAGGAAAAGAGCTGACCATCTACGGGCAGTACGGGGAGCTTTCCGATATCTTAAAAGACAGCTTTAGCGCTGAAAGCGGTATAGACAGTATCAAACTAACCCCGTCGCACATTAAACTTCTGGAGCAGTTAAATATCGAGTCCACAACCATGACCCGCGCCATAGTAGGAGGAGAAGCGGTAAGTACAGCCCATGTTCAGATCCTTAAAAAGATCAATCCCGATATTCATATTTACAATGAATACGGTCCAACGGAGACCACCGTTGGCTGTATGGTAGAGGAACTCGAAGAAGATAAAACAGTACTGATTGGAAAACCCATCTCAGGTACTAAGATCTATATCCTTGGTCCATCTCTGGAGCTTCTGCCAATAGGCGTAGCGGGCGAGATCTGTATTGCCGGTATGGGAGTTGGTTTGGGTTACCTGAACCAGGAAACACTGAGCGCAGAGAAATTTACAGAGAACCCTTTTGTGAAAGGCGAGCGCATGTACCGCAGTGGTGATATTGGGCGCTGGCAAGCCGATGGCAAGCTGGAATATCTGGGCAGAAAAGACGATCAGGTTAAAATCCGAGGCTATAGAATAGAGCCCGGAGAGATCGAGAGCGTTTTACAAGGACACCCTTCTATTGCCATAAGCGCCGTAGTGGCGCAGAGCAACAATGAAGGCGATAAAGAACTCATAGCCTACTTAGTAAGCAAAGAAACAGATACAGCACTCGATGTATCGGATATCCGAGCCTATTTATCACAACATTTACCTTCATATCAGGTCCCGGCACATTATATGCAGCTAGAAAGCCTGCCGCTCACCACTAACGGTAAACTCGATAAAGCGCAATTGCCATCACTTGATGGATTGGGCAGTTTACGAGCCAGTGAGTATGTGGCTCCGACAACCCAAAGAGAAGAAACGATAGTGGGGATCTGGGAAGAAATCCTAAACAGAGAACCAATAGGCATCCGTGATGATTTCTTTGATTTGGGAGGAGACTCTATAAAGATTCTTCGTATGATGGCAGGTCTTCGCCGCGAACTGGACCTGGATGTCCCTATCGGAGAGGTGTACCGTCAGAGTACCATCGAGAGTTTACTGAAGCATGTAGATGCCAATAAAGATGTTTTTGATGCCCGCAACCAAACCCAAAATCAGCATAAAGTTCAGGTACTCGAAGAGCTTGAAGTTTTAAAGACTGAAATCCTAGCCTCTTTAGAAGATGCCCAAACGATAGAAGACATTTACCCGATGAGTGATATCGAGAAAGGAATGATCTTCGAGTCCCTTGTAGACAGCAGCAAAGGAGTGTATCATGATCAGAAAGTGTTTCAACGCCTTTTCCATAATTTTGAACCGAAGCGTTTTGAGAGAGCCTTGGAGTTGCTAGTTAACAAACACAGCATCCTACGAACCAGTTTTCATATGGAAGGTTATGCAACAGAAGTTCAGATGGTACATAAAGACATTGATGTCCAACTGTATTATGTGAACCTAAAGGATTTGGCAAGGGAAGAACAGGAAAAAACAATAAAAGACTTTCTCTCTAAAGAAATAGAATCACCTTTTATAGTCAATCAGGCCCCACTGTGGCGTATGGCCGCCTTTAATTTAGGTCAGGATGAAGTAGTTTTTGTATTCCAATGTCACCACGCCATTATTGACGGTTGGAGTGAAACATCATTTGTAACGGAACTTAATAACCTTTATTTAGAATTAGAGCAGAACCCAACATTTTCTCCAGCACCATTACAATCAAGTTACAGGGATTTTATCATCGAACATGAAATCGCCAAGCGTGATCCGGCGATCCAATCGTTTTGGAAACAGGAGATGGAAGGTTACAACCGCCTGACTCTTTTTACAAAGGAGTATGATGTACAAAATTACTCCGGTAATAGAGAAAATATCAGTTTAAAACAAATAGAATCTGTAGCGAGAGAACTTAATACAACAGTAAAAGTGATCTCATTGAGTGCTTATTTGTACATGCTTAAATTGTTGAGTTACAGTGATGAAATTGTTGCCGGTCTTGTAACAAATATGCGTCCGAAATGTGAAGACAGTGATCAGTTATTGGGATGTTTTTTAAATACTATTCCGTTACGATTAATACTTGATCAATCACAAAGCGGCGAAGGATTAATTGCTGAAATACACGAGAAATTATTAGTGCTCAAAGACATGGAAAGTTTGAGTACACTGGAAATTTCTAATACCCTGAATAAAGGAGCAGAGTCAGGCAATCCATTTTTTGATGTGATATTCAATTATGTTGACTTTCACATATTTGATTCCGTTGAAGAGGATATGGGAGAAGGACAAAATGAACTTCAGGCTGTCGATATAAACAGTCAGGTATTAGGAAACACGTATTTTGATTTTACAATAGATGTAACTGGCGGCGCTTATAATATTGGTGTTAGTGTCACCAGAAAATTACTTTCGGGTTATACTGCAGAAAAAGTAGGTGATTTATATTTTAAAATTCTGGAATACCTTATTCAGGCACCTGCAGAAAAACTGGATGACTTAAAATATATTACTGAAGCAGAGGAAAAAAAGATACTGGAAGAATTTAATGATACTGAAAAGATTTATCCTCAGGATAAAACGATCATTGATTTATTTGAACTACAAGTAGCAAGAACACCAGATGCTATCGCATTAACATTTGAAGATAAGATTTTTACGTACAATGAATTAAACGAACATGTAAATCAATATGGGCATTATCTGAGAGAGAATTATGCACTTAATTCAGATGATTTGGTAGGTATAAAGTTAAACCGTGACGAATGGATGATTATAAGTATACTTGCTGTTTTAAAGGCAGGAGCAGCTTATGTGCCAATAGATACAGAATATCCACAATCCAGAATAGATTACATGCTTTCTGACAGTAAATGTAAAATATTATTAGATGAGGATAAACTGGAAGCATACAAGCAACAGCAAACATCTTATAAAAAAGAAAATTTAGCACATGTAAATAAGCCATCTGATTTAGCATACATAATTTATACTTCTGGTTCCACAGGACTTCCTAAAGGAGTAATGGTAGAGCATACAAATGCCTATTCTTTTATCAAATGGTGTGAAGACGAATTTCATAATTCTGCTTTTGATGTAGTATTTGGCGCAACTTCTATTTGTTTCGATTTATCTGTTTTTGAGATTTTCTATACATTATGTAGCGGGAAAGAATTACGATTAATCAACAATGTGTTATCAGCTCCGCAATATCTGACTACATCTAAAAAAGTATTGTTGAACACAGTACCAACTGCGATGAAAGCCTTACTTCAACAAGAAGTAGATTTAAGTGCAGTAACCATAATAAATTTAGCTGGTGAGCCTGTTTCTTTAGATATATTAAACAAGTTAGATACAACAAAAATAGAACTAAGAAACTTGTACGGTCCTTCAGAAGATACCACTTACAGTACTGTTTATCAATTTAGAAATGATAATATTGTCAGTATAGGTAAACCAATATCCAATACAGAAATTTATATTCTTAATAATTCAAATGCTTTACAGACAGTAGGATTAATAGGTGAGATATGTATAAGTGGAGCCGGATTGGCAAGAGGTTATATAAATAAGCCATCGCTTACAGCAGAAAAATTTGTCGATAATCCTTTCAGACCCGGAGAAAGAATGTATAAAACAGGAGATTTGGGAAGATGGACAGCTGATGGAAATATTGATTTTTTAGGCCGCAAGGACGAACAGGTAAAAGTGCGTGGATACCGTATAGAATTGGGAGAAATAGAGAGTTGTTTACAATCTTATCCGGAAATGGAAACCTCAGTTGTAACTATTGTAGTCAACAAAGAAGGAGAAAATGAAATTGCTGCATATGTAGTGGGTAAACAAGATTTTAACGCTAGTGATTTGAGAAAATTTCTTCAGGCAAAATTACCAATTTATATGTTGCCCGCTCATTATATTCAGCTGGATCAATTACCATTAACTCCAAGCGGAAAAACAGATAGAAGAAATCTGCCAAGTCCGTCTATTAGCAGTATTTCCAGAAAAGAACATTACGTTGCCCCACGAACGGAAACGGAAAAAAAAGTAGCGATAATTTGGGAAGAAACATTAGAAAAAGATAAAATAGGAGTGACTGATAATTTCTTTGAAGCAGGAGGTCATAGTTTAAAAGTGATTCAATTGATAGCAAGGATAAATAAAAGCTTTGATGTCGATTTAAGTTTACGTGCATTATTTGCTAATCCAACTATTGAAAGTTTGTCAAATGAAATTGACAATACATACTGGGCAAGTAATGAAATTGTAGAAGTAGATGCCGATAGTAACCTTGAAAATTTTTCTATATGATGGCAGCAGAGTTATATTCAAAATTAAAAAAACTTAAAGTAGTAGTGCAATTAGTTGATGACCGAATTGATTTGCAGGCTCCTAAAAATGTTTTAAATGCAGAATTATTAAATGAAATCAAGGAGAATAAAGAGGCTTTGATAGCGCTATTGGTTTCGTATAAAAATAATAATAAAAAGCATACTTATATTGAGCAGGTTAGTGTAGAGGATGACTATGTGTTATCCTCTGCACAGCACCGCCTCTGGATTTTAAGTCAGTTCGAAGAATCGAATACAGCATACAATGTACCGGGAGCATATGTTTTTACCGGTAATTTAAATATTGAGGCTTTAAGAGATGCATTTACGGCATTGATTGATCGACATGAAATTTTAAGAACTGTATTTAAACAAAATGATCAGGAAGAAGTAAGACAAGTTATTCTTTCTTCTGAAGACATTAGATTTCATTTAGAATACAAAGACATACGTAACGAAGCAAAACAGAAAGAAATACTTGAAAGAGTAGTTCAGTCCGTTTTTACACTTCCTTTCAATTTAGAGAAAGGACCTTTGTTGCGCGCTGTGGTCTATCAAACAGAAGCAAACCAATTTGTATTTGCCTACGCCCTGCATCACATCATCAGCGATGGTTGGTCAATGGGTATATTTATGAAGGAACTTCTATTTTTATACAATAGTAATATTGATTCAAATTCAGCACATTTACCTCCTTTAAGAATTCAATACAAAGATTACAGTGCCTGGCAGCAAACGCAGCTTAATGCCGAAAATTTAAAAGGACATGAAACTTATTGGTTAAAACAATTTGAAGGAGAATTACCAGTATTTGATTTGATGCCGGGTTTGGTTAGGCCTTCTCTTCAGACCTATAACGGCGGTTCTGTCTATAAAAAAATCGATGCAGAAACCAGTGCAGGATTAAAAAAAATAAGTCAGGATCAAGGTGCTACTTTGTTTATGGGAGCATTGGCTTTAGTAAATGCTTTAATCTATCGTTACAATAATCAGGAAGATCTTATCATTGGTACTCCAATAGCAGGAAGAGAGCATTCAGATTTAGAAAATCAAATAGGTTTTTACATTAATACCTTAGCATTAAGAACACGCTTCAAAAGTGATGATAGTTTTGTTAGCCTGTTAAAAAACGTGCAAGAAGTCACTCTTGGGGCTTATGAACATCAGATTTATCCTTTTGACGAACTGGTTGATTCATTGCATTTGCATCGGGATATGAGTAGAAATCCGCTATTTGATGTAATGGTGACAGTTCAGCATAGTGAATCAAAAGAAAGTAATGAACAACAACTGGGCGATCTTCAGGTTAATCAATATGAAGGTACTACAGGGGTAATCAGTAAATTTGATTTGACATTCAATTTTGTAGATTCAGGAGAGGAATTATCTTTTGATTTAGAATATAATTCAGACATATATTCAGAACAAATTGCGAATCAATTAGCAAACCATTTAGTAGGTTTAATTCAGGCTATAGTTAAAAAACCAACATTAGAAATTCTTAAACTAGATTACCTTAGTGAATCTGAAAAAGAAAATCTTCTTGTAACATTTAATACTACTGCTGTTAGATATCCAAAAAATAAAAATGTAGTTGATTTATTTGAAGATCAGGCAGCTGCAATTCCTGATAGTATTGCTCTAATTTTCGAAGAAAAAAAACTTACTTATAAGGAATTGAATGAAAAATCAAATCAGTTCGCAGCTTATTTAAAACGCAATTATAAGGTTAAACCAAATGACTTAATTGGGGTAGAATTAGAGAAAAATGAGTGGGCAATTATTTCTATTCTTGCGGTATTAAAGAGCAGTGGAGCATATGTACCAATTGATCCGATATATCCACAAGACAGAAAAAAATTTATGTATGCAGATAGTGGATGTAAATTAGTCAT
The DNA here is from genome assembly GCF_963422545.1 of uncultured Flavobacterium sp. Taxonomy (NCBI): domain Bacteria; kingdom Pseudomonadati; phylum Bacteroidota; class Flavobacteriia; order Flavobacteriales; family Flavobacteriaceae; genus Flavobacterium; species uncultured Flavobacterium sp. The sequence continues at coordinate 124,575 of NZ_OY730243.1, read as the reverse complement.
AGATGAAAAAGAGCTTAAAAAGTTTAAGGCTGAACTGGAAAAATATAGCGTTGAAAATTTAAATGTTGTAAACATTGAAAGTGATTTAGCGTATGTCATTTACACATCTGGTACTACAGGAAATCCAAAAGGGGTGATGATTGAACACAAGTCCTTTTTTGATTATATCAGCACATTTGAAAGAACATTTAAAATAAATGAAAAGGACAGATGCATACAGCAATCTTCTTTCTCATTTGATACACATGTCGAAGAGATTTATCCAGTATTGATCAAAGGCGGGACAATACTTATGGGTAGAAATGGAGGACAGGATATACAGGAATTACAAAGGCTGATAGAAAAAAAAGGAGCTACTATAATAAGTGCTACACCATTAGTATTAAGTGAATTAAATAATTGCGATTTAGATTTGTCTAATCTAAGACTGATGATTAGCGGAGGTGATGTATTTAATGCTTCTTATGTAAACAATTTTTTAAATAAAATAGACATATATGATAGTTATGGACCTAGTGAATCTACCGTATGTTGCACCTATTTTAAAATTGAAGATACACAAAAATCATCTATTATAGGGAAACCAATAAACAACCGAAAAATTTACATATTAAATGACCAAAACCAACTATCTCCTATAGGAGTTAGAGGTGAAATTTGTATTGGAGGGACCGGTTTGGCTCGTGGATATTTGAACAGACCTGAATTAACTAGCGAGAAGTTTGTAAATAATCCTTTTGCAAAAGGAGAAAGAATGTACAAAACAGGAGATTTAGGAAGATGGTTACCAGACGGGAATATTCAGTTTTTAGGCAGAAAAGACGATCAGGTAAAAATAAGAGGATACAGAATTGAATTAGGAGAAATAGAAAACGTCTTGCAAGGATATCCCGAGGTAGAATCGAGTGTAGTAATTGCCGTTACTTCGGCTAATGGTCAAAAGGAATTAGCGGCTTATATTGTAAGTAGTGAAGTTTTGAATTCATCTGATTTACAGGGATATTTGAACACTAAATTGCCAAAGTATATGATACCATCTCATTTTGTACAGATGGAACAATTACCGCTTACTTCTAATGGAAAAATCGATAAGAAAAAACTACTGACATCTAATTTTACAAGTATTGCAAGTGGTATTGAATATATTGCACCTCGCAATGAAACAGAAGAAAAATTGCTAAGTATTTGGCAAGAAGTTTTGAAAAGGGATGTAATAAGTGTTAAAGATAATTTTTTTGATTTGGGAGGACAAAGTATTAGCGCAACCCGTTTGTCTATGCAAATTCATAAAGTATTTAACAATAAACCTGCTCTGAAAGATTTGTTTACATTCTCTGTATTAGAGGATCAAGCCAAATGGATTCAACAATCAAAAGCAACATTATATAATGATATTCCTCTTATTTCGGAGGCAAAAGATTATTTATTATCTGCTGGTCAAAAAAGGTTATGGATTTTAAGTCAGTTCGAAGAAACCAATACGGCGTATAACATGCCGGGAGTTTATGTTTTTACTGGGGATTTAAATATTGAAGCTTTAGGTAATGCATTCTTAAAACTAATTGACCGACATGAGATTTTAAGAACCGTATTCAAACAAAATGATCAGGAAGAAGTAAGACAGTTTATTCTTTCTTCTGAAGACATTGGATTTCATTTAGAATATAAAGATATCCGCAAAGAATCAAAACCAAGAGAAGTACTTGAAAAAGAAGTTCAGTCAATTTTTGGACTTCCTTTTAATCTGGAAAAAGGACCATTATTGCGCGCTGCAGTATATCAGACAGAGGCAAATCAATTTGTATTTGCTTATGCGATGCATCATATTATCAGTGATGGATGGTCAATGGGAATACTGATTAAAGAATTACTTCATTTGTATAACAATGGAGATTCAAAATCAGCAGTTTTACCAGTTTTACCAATCCAATACAAAGATTACAGCGCATGGCAAAATCAACAACTTAGCGCCGAAGATCTAAAAGGACATAAAGGATATTGGTTAAACCAATTTGAAGGAACATTGCCAGTACTTGAATTAGGACAAGGAAACGTTAGACCTGCGGTACAGACTTTTAACGGAGGCACAGTCTCCAAAAATATCACGCCACAAACCACTGCCGGAATTAAAAAAATAAGTCAGGAAGAGGGCGGAACCTTGTTCATGGGAGTGTTGGCAGTTGTCAATACATTATTGTACAGGTATAGCAATCAACAAGATATCATTATAGGTTCTCCAATAGCGGGCAGAGAGCATGCTGATTTAGAAAATCAGATTGGTTTTTATGTCAACACATTGGCTTTACGAACACGTTTCAAGACAGAAGATAATTTCATTAATTTATTAAAGGAAGTTAAAGAAGTCACTCTTGGCGCTTATGAACATCAGGTTTATCCTTTTGATGAATTGGTTGATGCATTGAATTTGCATCGTGATATGAGCAGAAATCCACTTTTTGATGTGATGGTCATGTTACAAAACAACGAATCCAATCAAGAAAGTAATCCATCATTAGGAGATCTTCAGGTAAGTTCTTATGAAGGTTCTACGGCTGTGGTGAGTAAGTTTGATTTTACATTTAATTTTGAGGATTTAGGAGATACATTATCGGTAAGTTTAGAATACAATTCAGATATCTATACACAGAAAATAGCCGATCAGTTATTAGCACATTTAGTAAATCTGATGGACGCCATTGTGGCAACACCAACACTTGAAATTCGTCAGCTCAATTATTTAAACGATGTTGAGAAAGACCAGTTGCTGGTTGCGTTTAATAATACAACAGCAGTTTATCCAGAGGATAAAACCATCATAGATTTGTTTGAAGAACAGGTTGCCAAAACACCTGATGCAATTGCACTTGTTTATGGAAACAAAGAGTTTACTTATAACGAGCTTAACGCAAAAGCCAATGAATTTGGTCATTATCTAAGAGAAAAACATCTGATAAAAGCTGAAGATCTCATTGGTATTAAATTAGAAAGAAACGATTCGATGCTGATGGTCTTGCTTGGAATATTAAAATCAGGTGGCGCTTATTTGCCAATTGATATGGATTATCCATCAGAAAGAATAGCCTATATGCTGGCCGACAGTAAGTGTAAACTGCTAATCGATGAAGAAATTCTAAAAGAATTTAACGCATTAGAAAGCGGAGATTTAAGTCAGGAAAATCTAAGCACAATCAATACGGCAAACAATCTGGCTTACGTAATCTACACTTCAGGATCTACAGGAAATCCAAAAGGAGTTATGATTGAGCACAGCAATGCAGTAGCTTTTATAAGCTGGTGTAAAGAAGAATTTTCAAATTCCAGATTTGATACTGTTTTTGCCGTGACATCGATTTGTTTTGATCTTTCGATATTCGAATTGCTTTATACCCTTTGCATTGGAAAGAAAATCAGATTATTATCTAATGCTTTGGCGGTCCCACAATATTTGGACACAAAAGAAGATATTTTACTTAATATGGTTCCAAGTGCGGTAGGTGCTTTACTGAATGAGCAGGTAGATTTCAGTCAGGTAAAAGTACTTAATATGGCGGGAGAACCTATTCCGGAGAAATATCTGGCGAGTCTGGATATAGAGGCAATAGAAATACGCAATCTATACGGACCATCAGAAGACACAACCTATAGTTCTATTTATCAGATTACCAATAGAAATGTGCCTATTTTAATTGGACATCCAATTGCAAACACCCAGTTTTATATTTTAAACTCTGCCTTACAGCCACAATCTGTAGGAGTTCTGGGAGAAATATACATAAGCGGTAAAGGACTGGCCAGAGGTTATCTGCATAAAGCAGATTTAACGGCTGAGAAGTTCATTGAGAATCCTTTTGCAAAAGGAGAAAGAATGTACAAAACCGGAGATTTAGGCAAATGGCAAAACGATGGAAATATTGAATTTTTAGGAAGAATAGACGATCAGGTCAAAATACGAGGCTACAGAATTGAACTGGGAGAAATAGAGAATACTTTAGAGAAACATCCTCAGATCGAAGCGGCGTGTGTTTTAGCACATAAAAACTCAGACGGACAAAACGAAGTAGTCGCTTATTTTGTAAGTGAAAAAACTGTTCTTGTAGCAGCGCTTCGCAAATTTATTGGCGAGAGTTTACCTTCATATATGATTCCTGCACATTGGGTAAAAATAGACCAAATGCCTTTAACACCCAACGGAAAGATTGACAAGAAAAAGCTGCCTGCTCCGGAGGCGCAGGAAATCGCAAGTGATGTTGAGTATATAACTCCTCGTAACGAAAGAGAAGAAAAACTCTTGGCAATATGGCAGGAAGTTTTGAAAAAAGACAAAATAAGTGTTCTTGATAATTTCTTTGAACTCGGAGGGAATAGTTTAAAAGCCATTCAGTTATTATCAAGATTGACAAAAAGTTTTGATATAGAGTTAGGCATGCGTGCATTATTTACTAACCCAACGATTGAAAAATTATCCAATGATATTGAAACTGCTGGAATACACAAAATACATGCAGAAATCAATAAAATAGCTGAACAGGAAAGCTACACATTATCAGTTGGTCAAAAAAGGTTATGGATTTTAAGTCAGTTCGAAGAAACCAATACGGCGTATAACATGCCCGGAGTCTATGTTTTTAACGGAGATTTAAATATTGAAGCGTTAGGCAATGCATTCTCGAAACTAATTGACCGACATGAGATTTTAAGAACCGTATTCAAACAAAATGATCAGGAAGAAGTAAGACAGTTTATTCTTTCTTCTGAAGACATTGGATTTCATTTAGAATACAAAGATATTCGCAAAGAATCCAAACCAAGAGAAATACTTGAACAAGAAGTTCAGTCCGTTTTTGGACTTCCTTTTAATCTGAAAAAAGGACCGTTATTGCGCGCTGCAGTATATCAGACAGAGACAAATCAATTTGTATTTGCTTATGCGATGCATCATATTATCAGTGATGGATGGTCAATGGGAATACTGATTAAAGAATTACTTCATTTGTATAACAGTGGAGATTCTTTACCCGCTTTACCAATCCAATACAAAGATTACAGCGCATGGCAAAATCAACAACTTAGCGCCGAAGATCTAAAAGGACATAAAGGATATTGGTTAAACCAATTTGAAGGAACATTGCCAGTACTTGAATTAGGGCAAGGAAACGTTAGACCTGTGGTACAGACTTTTAACGGAGGTATTGTCTCTAAAATTATTACGCCACAAACGAGTAGCGGAATTAAAAAAATAAGCCAGGAAGAGAATGGAACCTTGTTCATGGGAGTGTTGGCAGTTGTTAACACATTATTGTACAGGTATAGCAATCAACAAGATATCATTATAGGTTCTCCAATAGCGGGCAGAGAACATGCTGATTTAGAAAATCAAATTGGTTTTTATGTCAATACATTGGCTTTACGAACACGATTCAAAGCGGAGGATAATTTCATTAACCTATTAAAGGAAGTTAAAGAAGTCACTCTTGGGGCTTATGAACACCAGCTTTATCCTTTTGATGAATTGGTTGACGCATTGAATTTGCATCGTGATATGAGCAGAAATCCACTTTTTGATGTGATGGTCATGTTACAAAACAACGAATCCAATCAAGAAAGTAATCCATCATTAGGAGATCTTCAGGTAAGTTCTTATGAAGGTTCTACTGCTGTGGTGAGTAAGTTTGATTTTACATTTAACTTCGAGGATTTAGGAGATACATTATTGGTAAGTTTAGAATACAATTCAGATATCTATACACAGAAAATAGCCGATCAGTTACTGGCACATTTAGTAAATCTGATGGACGCCATAGTGGCAACACCAACCCTTGAAATCCGTCAGCTCAATTATTTAAGCGATGTCGAAAAAGAGCAGCTATTAATATCCTTTAATGATACAGAAAGTCCTTATCCAAAGGATAAAACCATCATGGATTTGTTTGAAGAACAGGTTGCCAAAACACCTGATGCCATTGCACTTGTTTATGGAAACAAAGAGTTTACTTATAACGAGCTTAATGCAAAAGCCAATGAATTTGGTCATTATCTAAGAGAAAAACAGCTGATAAATGCAGAAGATCTCATTGGTATTAAATTAGAAAGAAACGATTCGATGCTGGTGGTCTTGCTTGGAATATTAAAATCAGGTGGTGCTTATTTGCCAATTGATATGGATTATCCATCTGAAAGAATAGCCTATATGCTGGCAGACAGTAAGTGTAAACTGCTAATCGATGAAGAAGTTCTAAAAGAATTTAACGCCTTGAATAACCTAAGTCAGGAAAATCTAAGCACAATTAATACAGCAAACAATCTGGCTTACGTAATCTACACTTCAGGATCTACAGGAAATCCAAAAGGAGTTATGATTGAGCACAGCAATGCAGTAGCTTTTATAAGCTGGTGTAAAGAAGAATTCTCCAATTCCAGATTCGATACTGTTTTTGCGGTAACCTCTATTTGTTTTGATCTTTCGATCTTCGAATTGCTTTATACCCTTTGCATTGGAAAGAAAATCAGATTATTGTCAAACGCTCTTGCCGTTCCACAATATTTGGATACAAAAGAAGATATACTGCTCAATATGGTTCCAAGTGCGGTAGGTGCATTATTAAATGAGCAGGTAGATTTTAGTCAGGTAAAAGTGCTTAATATGGCGGGAGAGCCTATTCCGGAGAAATATCTGGCGAGTCTGGATATAGAGGCAATGGAAATACGCAATCTATACGGACCATCAGAAGACACAACCTATAGCTCTATTTACCAGATTACCAATAGAAATGTTCCCATTTTAATTGGGCATCCTATTGCAAATACCCAGTTTTATATTTTAAACTCCGCCTTACAGCCACAACCAATAGGAGTTCTGGGAGAAATATACATCAGTGGTAAAGGACTCGCCAGAGGTTATCTCCATAAAGCAGATTTAACGGCTGAGAAGTTCATTGAGAATCCTTTTGCAAAAGGAGAAAGAATGTACAAAACCGGAGATTTAGGCAAATGGCAAAACGATGGTAACATCGAATTCCTGGGTCGAATAGACGATCAGGTCAAAATACGAGGCTACAGAATTGAACTGGGAGAAATCGAGAATACTTTAGAGAAACATCCCGATATTGCATCTGCATGTGTTTTGGCGCATAAAAACTCAGACGGACAAAACGAAGTAGTAGCTTATTTTGTTGGTGAAAAAACAGTTCCTGTAGCAGACCTTCGCAAATTTATTGGCGAGAGTTTGCCTTCATATATGATTCCTGCACATTGGATAAAAATAGATCAAATGCCTTTGACGCCCAACGGAAAGATTGACAAGAAAAAGCTGCCTGCTCCGGAGGCACAGGAAATTGCAAGTGATGTTGAGTATATAACTCCTCGTAACGAAAGAGAAGAAAAACTCTTGGCAATATGGCAGGAAGTCTTGAAAAAAGACAAAATAAGCGTCCTTGATAATTTCTTTGAACTCGGAGGGAATAGCTTGAAAGCTTTAAAAGTGCATTCTTTAATATTGAAAACGACGCATTTGCCATTGAAACTTCAGGATATATATCATAATCCAACTATTGAAGCCTTAGGAAATACAAAAACAGGATATACAGCATTGCTAAATCTGGAAAATAAGGCAGATATAGCTGCAAAAAACATTTATTTCGTGCCTCCCGTTATAGGAAATAGTATGCTTTATAAGCCATTGACTCAAATGCTTGGCGAAGGTTTTAATTGTTTCGGTTTTCAATATTCCGGATTAGAAAAAGAAGAACCGTTGTTTGAATCTATTGAGCAGGCTGCATCTGTATTTTGTGAGCAATTAATTAGCAATCAAAAAAATGATGATATAATTCTTGTAGGCTATTCTATGGGTGGAAATATTGCCTTTGAAATGGCTAAAATTTTGGAAAAGAAGAACCTAAATGTATCGTTAGTGTTAATAGATTCTGTTGCTAAAATAAAAAGCAATGATTCATTCGATTATGAAACCGAAACGGATTGGCTGGTAAAACAGTATCGAATACTAACAGGTAAAGACGAAGTTCAGGAAGAATCGTTAAGACGCTTTTTGAACAATAATTTCCAAATCTTCAATAAATATGAGCAAACAGGAAGGATAAAAAATAAACTCTGCTTGTTTGAAGCCAAAGGGAATTATATTCCGTTAAGAATGAAAAACTGGAGCAATTTTACAACTGGTGATACAATGCATGAATATATAGAAGGCGGTCACTGGGACGCTCTTAATAAGTCGAATCTGGAAGGATATAAAAAAGCAATCATAGAGCTGACTAATACATTGATTCAGGTGGATGACTTTTAATATTGATATTTAAAATACGTTTTATATTTTGGTTTATAATTCGTGGTTTGTTAGGTTTTTTTTGAGATTTTTTGCCCCCTAATGTTTATGGTCATTAGGGGTTTTTTTATGGGTCAAAAAGCAATTTTGATATTAATTTAAAGTAAACAAAAAGTAATAAATTCTATTGTACATAAGTGTTTTCGGGTAGTGGCAAAAAGACCGTAAATTTTATAGATAAAGACCGTAATTTTTAGGAGAAAACTTGCTGTTATTTTGTTGAAAAGTCGACGAGATCTTGTAATTAATTTAAGATGTAGATTAATCAGGAAAAAACCTTATTTGAAATTTAACTTAAACAATAAAATTTTTTTTTATGGAAAACAATAATTGGTATTTGAAACCTAATGTAGTTATTGAACCTTTAATAGGGAGATGGTATGCATGGCCACATTTAATATCGCCGGCAACTGCTGCTATGAATATAGTAGGAAGACATTTAAAAATCATGAATTCCTATATACAATCAGAGCAAATACACGTTGCGGCAGTTAAAAATCCTAAAATGTTAGGAGGTCCTTTTATTGATTATAAATATTCAAGAGTAGAGGATATCAAAGAACTAAAAGAAACTACTATCCAGGAACAAGCAAGTTCTATTGCGATGGCAGCTGCAATTCAGGAATTAGACGCCATGCTAAAGGCTAATGCAAAGGGATTTTCTTTGGAAACTTTGTATGATAAAGTGCCTGAAATTCTAAAAGGATATGTAGAGTTGGTATACGATTTAAATAATAATGCTTCGTATCGGTTTTTTGAGACTTTATTGTATGATAGCGAATTTTACAATGAAAAATCACAAAGTATTGCTTTATGGACTACAGATAATGATGAACGCCCTTTCTGTTTAAGTACGCCAAAATTAGACGAACCAAATGTGGTGCATTTAGATATTCCGTTTAAAGATCTTGGTATTGATGCTTTAAGCAAAATGAAAAGAGAACCAGGAACAATTGAAGAAATAGCAAATAAACTAAATATTCCAGAAGCTGATTTAGATTTGTTTAAGACATTCTTTACGCAGGAAGAGCACCAAAATTACGATAAATACGAAGGTTCAAATGTAAGGATGCGTTATTTTGGACATGCCTGTATTCTTATTGAAACTCAGGATATTAGTATATTGGTAGATCCCGTAATTAGTTATTACGGTTACCAATCGTCTATCAATCATTTCTCTGATATTGATTTGCCGGATACTATCGATTATGTTTTGATTACACACAATCATCAGGATCACATTTTGTTAGAAACATTACTTCCGTTACGTCATAAAATTAAGAACATCATTATTCCTCGTACTAATTCAGGAGCGTTACAGGATCCAAATTTAAAATTGCTTTTCAATAAAATAGGTTTCAATAATGTAATTGAAATTGGAGAAATGGAAAAATTGCAATTTAAAAATTGTGTTTTAACTGGTATTCCTTTTACAGGAGAACATAGTGATTTGAATGTAAATGCAAAAATTTGTTATCATATTGAGGTAGGAACGTTTTCATTTTTATTTGTTGCCGATGCAAGAGTTATGGAAGCAAATTTATACAAACATGTACACCGTATTACCGGAGATGTCGATGTTGTGTTCCTAGGAATGGAATGTGACGGAGCGCCATTAACATGGTTGTACGGACCTTTACTGACTCAGGATTTACAAAGAGATAAAGATCAGTCAAGAAGACTTTCAGGGTCAGATTTTGACAAAGGAATGCACTTGGTAAACATATTCAATCCTAAAGAAGCTTATGTATATGCAATGGGTCAGGAACCTTGGCTGGAATTTATAAGCAGTTTGAAATACACAGATGAATCTAACCCTATTGTGCAATCAAACAAACTAGTAGAAGAGTGTACTAAAAGAGGAATTATTGCTGAAAGACTTTTTGGCGAAAAAGAGATTTTATACGCTTACGAATTGAGTTTATAACAAGCTGTAAACACAAAATTCATTAATTGATACATGCAGTCATTCTTACTTTACATTATAATTTTTTTAATCTATGAAATACAAGAGGTATTTAGTATCCTGTCTATATATAAATTATAAGAAAAAGGACCATTTTGGCTCTGCTATATTGATGTTAACGTTTATGTTGTTTTTTAATTTATCCTTTTCAATAAATAAAACGCCAAATAAGGAAAAAGAGTTACGTGTTCTTTCGAATACTACTATTCATCCTGGCAATAATTATAAAATTGTACCTTTTTTTAAATCAAAAGACGAGCTTTTTGATACCATTAAAAAGGTACAATTAAAAAAAAGCGCTGATTTAAAAGGAAATGTATTAAATGAAACAGGAGAATCTCAGGAATTTGTCGAGGTTTCATTGTTCCGCTCAGTTGATTCAACTTTTGTGCAAGGAACCTTAACAGATTCTCAGGGATTGTTTCATCTTTCAGATATTGAACCGGGCAGTTACTATTTAAAAGCTTATGCATTTGGATTTGCTGCTTTTTATTCTGAAATAATAAAATTAGAACCGGATGCAATTGTAGTTTCTCCGCCTTTAATTCTGATTCCCGATGTTAACAAACTGGAAGAAGTTGTTATTACAAAAAAGATTGATCTGGTAGAAAGAAAAAGCGATCGTTTTGTAATTAAGGTAAAAGATAATGCTTTAGCAGCCGGAACTTCTTTCGACTTATTAAAAAATACACCTTTTGTAACGATATCAGCTACAAATGAAGTGAGCTTACAATCAAAGAAAACACTCGTTTTGGTAGATAATAAGCAATATCCGGACAGTTCTATTGAAAACGTCCTGCAAATGATTCCTGCAGGTAATATTTTATCAATGGAATTAATTACAAATCCATCAGCTAAGTACGATGCGACTTATGGAGCAGTAATAAATATCATTACAAAAAAAGGGCAGATGGATGGCTATACAGGAAATGTAAGAGTCACTGGTGCTCAGGGCGAATATGGCGAATATGGTGTAAATGCCAATTTAACCTATAGAAAAGGCAAACTAACGACTTATGGTACATTGGGCTATCGTAAAAGTGACCAAATGACTTTTAATAATACAGAAAGAATACTTAACGGTAAGGATGTTATTAATGAAGATCTAACCCGTTTGTTTTATCAAAAATTCTATTCTGCTCAGGCTGGAGTTCAGTATGATATAACAGATAACCAATATATTGGTGCACTTGTAATAACAAATCCATTTCGTAGAACAGGTAATTTTAATTCTACAGATGAATTCAGTAAACTAAATTCTCCAATAGATTCAGTTTTAGTAACTAAAAGTCCTTTAAGAAGTAAAGGATACACAAATAACTATAACCTGAATTATCATTTTTCTTCTAAATCCGGAGATACAGAAATAAATATGTTGGGAACTTATACGCCTTATCAAAGCGATTTTTTCCAATCATTTCCATCGTATGTTTTAGGAAAAGATGGCGAAACAATAAGAGTGCCTAATGAATATCAAACCACAAATTCAACTGGAATTGATATCTGGATTGCACAATTGGATTATATCCAAAATTTTAAAAATCAATGGAAACTCGAAGCAGGTTTGAAAAACCAAACATCAAATTCCAAAAGTCAGATAGTCTACGAAGAAAACATCAACGGTTCAAATGTTATTATACCAGAGTATTCAAATGATACCAAATTAAGAGAGACAATCTCATCTGCTTATGGTATTTTATATAAAAACTGGACAAAAGATAAACTTCAATTTGGTCTGCGATTAGAAAACACAGATGCAACTTATACAGGTGGTGAACCTCAAAAATATCTTAAGTTTTTCCCAACTTTTTTCTATCAGCATGATATAAGTGATCTTTATAATTATTCGTTTTCTTATAAGAAAACCATCATTAGAACTCCCTATAACGAATTGGTTCCCTATACCATATTTGTAAATAGTTATACTGTTTTTACAGGCAATCCGGCATTAAAACCACAGTACAACGATAACTTTTCTGTAAACATAAATTTAGACAAACTAAACATATCGCTTAATTACGTTTATATCAAAGGTATGTTGGGGCAATTTCCTTACAGTCAGAATTTTGATACAGGAGTTACCTACTTTTCATTGCAAAATCTGGATCAGTCTCATGATTTTTATATTGATGTATTTTACCCTATAAAAATCACTTCATGGTGGAACAGTCAGAATAGTGGCACTGTAGCCGGGTATTCAAAATCAACCGGAATGGTTTTAGGCAGTAAATATAGTTTGTCTTCTTCATGGTTTAATCTTAAAACAGATCATACTATTAGTTTTTCAAAGAATTTAAAACTGGAAGTAATTGGTACATACTCGTCTAAGCTTACTAATGAGTTAACCCATATAGGAGCTGTTGGAAATATTGACGCTTCTTTTTTAATAAATATTTTAAAAAATAAGGGACAACTAAGGATTTCAGGTACAGACATATTAAAACGTAATGTATATACTTCAGACCAATATTTCACGAACTACAGTTCAGAAAAAACGCGCTATAGAGACAGTAGAAAATTTGGAATTGAATTCACCTATAATTTTGGAAATGTAAATACTAAAAAGCCAACAAAAAAACTAGGAAATGATGATGCTTTAGATAGAATTCAATAAATATTTAGTTGAGTTTTTTCAAAAATTAAACAATAGTGAATATGGAAAAAATACAATTATTTCTGATACCCTTTGCCGGAGGAAACTGTTATTCATTTAACTTTTTAATCCCGTATCTAAAAGATTATGAGGTAATAAGTCTGGAACTTCCCGGGAGAGGCCGACGTATTAAAGAATCTTTATTGACAGAATTTGATCATGCAGCCGAAGATGTTTTTCAGCAAATTGTATCAAAACTAACCTCACCGTTTTTTATAATATATGGTCATAGTCTGGGAACCGGACTTGGCTTAAGAGTGGCAAATATGCTTGAAAAAATTGATCGTGCACCGGCATATCTTGTTTTTACAGGTAATCCGGGACCCGGAGTGAGAGAAAACAGGAGATTATACCAGTATGAAAAACGTGAGTTTATCGACGAAATTAAAAAAATGGGTGGTTTGCCTGATGAGTTAAGAGCCAACACTGAATTTATCGATTTTATAGAACCCGTTTTCAGATCTGATTTTGAATTGGCCGAAAGAAACTTACTGGCAGACGAACGAGCAGTAAACATACCAATCTATTCCATAATGGGAGATTTGGAAAAAAGCGCTGTTGATATTGCAAATTGGAAACGTTTTACGAAAGCCAGTTTTCATTCGGAGATACTTTCCGGCGATCACTTTTTTATCTACAAGCATCCGGAAAGAATTGCAAACATATTGCAGCAATGCGTTGAGAATACTCGGGAACTTGAATGTAAAGTTTAAATAAAATAACAGTGGCAGGGATTAATAAGAAAATAATGTTTTGAAAATAAACGACTGAAATTATGCTAAAATTAAAATTTAAAAATATCCTTTATATAATTCTATATGCAATCCCTAACACAGTTTTAAGTTTTGGTACGCTTTATATCATTAACAATACAATTTCAAAAAAAGCCGAATTTTTAAAGGGATATATGTGGATTGTCTTTCTTGCTGTCATTGTATATTCCTATTTGCTGAACATAATTTTTCAAAAAAAGCTCAACGAATATATCTATCATATTTTATACGAGAATGAGAAAAATATTTTCAGGAAAATTCTAAGTACACCACTTATTACATTGCTAAAACATGGATCACAAAGATTCTATACCGCTATTGAGGATATCAGAGTATTTGCCTCATTTTCAAGTATTGTAACCCATACGGTCAACTCGGTATTAATGTTACTATTGTGTCTGACCTATATGTTCTGGATATCTTTTTATTCCGGATTAATTGTTTTAGGATTAATTATTTTGATAGCAGCCGTTTTTTTTGTTGTAATAAAAACAATGGCAAAAAAGATCTCAATATTGCGAAAAAACAATGAACATTATTACAGTTATGTAAACGATGTTATCAAGGGATTCAAAGAGTTGAAAGTTGATACCAACAAAAGAAAAAACTTATTGAATAAGCATCTGATCCCAAATAGAGATGAATCTAAAGCTTTGGATTACGAAATAAATTTTGTTTTTCTTTCTATCAATTTAATAAGCCAATACGGATTGTATTTTGTTATAGGTGCGATCTTGTTTTTATTTCCTGCTTTTAATCTCCTTTCACAGGATGAAGTAGGATCTTATGTAGTCATTTTACTTTTTATATCCGGGCCTATTAATAATTTAATAAACATGCAGAATGTCTATTCTCAATATTTAGTTTCTAACGGAAGGATTAAAAAGTTTTTAAGTGATTTTGAAAATGAAGAAGATATAGACAATAAAGAGAATACAATAGTAAAAGAGTATTTAGCAGAAGAATTCAAATCTATTGAGTTAAAAAATATTGTCTTTAATTATAAAAGTGAAGAATCAGATAAAGGTTTTGGTTTAGGGCCTGTAAATGTAAAAATTGAAAAAGGAGAAGTAATATTTATTATAGGCGGTAACGGAAGCGGTAAAAGTACATTCATTAATATTCTAACTGGATTGTACAAACCTTCAGAAGGTGAAATGATTTTAAATAACGAACATAACACGAATAAAGGTACAGCAACTCAAAATTTATTAGCAGCTGTTTTTACTGACAATCATATATTTTCTAACAATTATGACGACTATTCATTAGAGAAAAATAAAGATTATCAGGAGTTATTGAAAGTAATGGAGCTGGATAAAGTCATTTTAGATGATAATGAAGACTCTGCAAGACGTCATTTTTCTAAAGGACAAAGCAAAAGAATGTCATTGATTTTTGCTCTTCTGGAAAACAAACCAATTTTAATATTAGATGAATGGGCAGCAGATCAGGATCCTCATTTTAGAAAATACTTTTATGAGAACCTGGTTCCAAAATTAAAAGCAGAAGGAAAAACAATTATAGCTGTTACTCATGATGATGCCTACTTTAAGCACGCTGACAGGATTATCAAATTTGATTACGGACAAATTGTTATGGACGTTAAAATTGAAGACAAGCTTTTAAGCACTGAAAATTTATGGTACGATAAAGTTGAAAACTAAAGACCAAAACATATTGAAGAGAGGATAAATTGAGCAAAGTAAAAACGTTACAAAATTTTTAATTATGAAACTTACGCTACCACAACAGGATGTATATTTTGAGCAATTATTATTGCCTAACGAACCTATCTACAATATTGGTGCTAAAATAGAAATTAAAGGTGCTGTAAATTTTGACATATTTAATAAGGCATACATTGCATTAATTAATCAACACGATGTTTACAGAGTAATTCTTGAAAAAGTTCAGGAAGATGTAACAACAAAAGTGTTGCAAGAGCATAATTCGCAATTAGGATTTGTTGATTTTTCGCAAAGTGAAAACCCTTTAGAAGAAGCTGTAAATTATATGCAAAAGGAGTTTCTGAAACCTTTTGATTTATTTAATGGAAACCTTTTACATGTCTTTACTTTGGTAAAAGTCGAAGAAGATTTTTACTATTTGTTTTCAGTTTATCACCATATAATAACAGACGGCTGGGGAACTTCATTAATGTTTCAAAGATTAGTTCAAAACTATAATGAGATTTTTAAATCCGGAAGTATTACATCAGATTATCCTTTTACCTATAAAGATTTTATGATAGATGATTTAGTTTATCAAAAGTCTGATACCTATGTTCATGATAAATTGTATTGGTACAATAGGTTTAATAATTTACCGGAAAATTTGTTTGAAAAAATCAATGATACAGCTCAAATTAACAAAAGTAACCGCAAAGAACTGATTGTAAAAAGAGCCGTATATAATCAGTTAAACAAATTATCTTCAAGCTATAAATGTTCTACTTTTAATGTAATTCTAGCTGCTTTATATATTTATTTTGGAAGAAAGCATCAGAATAATGATTTTGCGATAGGATTACCCGTTTTGAACCGAAGTAAATCGATATACAAAAAAACGGTTGGGCTTTTTATGGGAATTTCACCTTTAAGAATTCCAATGAATTTTGAAGCTACATTTGAAGATTTAATTGTTGAGATAAAAAATCAACTAAGAAAAGATTATCGCCACCAAAGGTTTCCGCTGGGTAAATTAATTCAGGAACTTAAGATTTTTAATGAAAAAGAAAGACTATTTAATATTACACTATCTTATGAAAAACAAAATTTTTCAGATGATTTTCATAATACAGAAACTCGGGTAATTCCATTAACCCATGAATCAGAACGTGTTGCATTGGCAATTTACATCAGAGAATTTGACGAATCCGAAGATGTAAAAATAGACTTTGATTATAACTTAAATTATTTCGATGATACAACAATTACAGCTGTTGTATCACATTTTGAAAATTTAATAAATGCAATACTGGCAAATCCGGATAACAAACTAAAAGAGTTTGATTACCTGACCGTAAAAGAAAAACAGCAATTATCGATAGGATTTAATGATACAAAGACAGACTATCCTAAAAATAAAACAACAATAGATTTATTTATAGAAAACGTCCTTCAAACTCCTGATAAAATAGCGATTAAAGATGATTTTAAATCCTATTCTTATTATGAGTTGAATAATTTATCCAATCAAATAGCCGAATATATTAACACCACTTCCTTAGAGCAGGACAAGTCACCAATTGCCGTTTTATTGGGGAGGTCGGCTAATTTAGTAGCAGTTTTATTGGGTATTTTAAAATCCGGTAGAGCTTACATTCCGTTAGATCCTAATTTTCCAACAGAAAGATTGGGTTATATTGTAGAGAATAGCCAAAGCAAAGTACTTATTTGCGAAAAAGAATATCGATTAGATGTTGCGGAAGCTGTTAAGATAATAACCCTCGAAAAGATATTAGAAAATATTGATAGCTGTAAAGGAATTTTAACCACTGCGTTATCACCTAAAGATACTGCCTATATAATTTACACATCCGGTTCAACAGGAAACCCAAAAGGAGTTGAAATAGGGCATGAGTCACTACTTAATTTTCTAATTAGTATCCGGCAAAAACCAGGTGTTTCGGCTACTGATACTTTGTTTTCTGTGACAACATATTCTTTTGATATTTCGATATTAGAATTTTTTGTGCCCCTAATATCCGGAGCTGTACTATACATTGCAAATCAAGAAGTATTGGCAGATCCATATTTGATTATCAAAAAGATAGAAGAGATACAGCCAACAATTCTTCAGGCAACACCAAGTTTTTACCAATTATTGTACAATGCCGATTGGCAGGGGAGTAAGCGTTTAAAATTGCTTTGTGGAGGTGATTTATTAAGTAAAGCACTAGCCGAAAAGTTAATTAATACAAACGCGGAGGTTTGGAATATGTATGGACCTACTGAAACCACGATCTGGTCAAGTATCAAAAAAATAGAACATCCGGAAGACGCATCAAATATTGGGAAACCTATAAACAATACACAGTTTTATATTTTAGACGAGTTTTTAAGCCTTAAGCCAATAGGAACCGCGGGAGCAATCTATATCGCAGGAGACGGACTCGCAAAAGGATATTATAAGAATGAAACTTTGACTAAGGAAAAGTTTATTCAAAATCCATTTGATACTGCAAGTTTGTGCTATGAAACCGGTGATGTAGGAAAGTGGAATAAAAATGGAGAAATTGAGTTTTTAGGTCGAAATGATAATCAGGTTAAAATTCGCGGATATAGAATTGAACTTGGCGATATAGAATCACAATTAAATAAAATCGAAGAAGTAAAAGCTTCAGTAGTAATTGCTAAAAAAGGAAATCAACAGGAATCTTTTTTGGTAGCTTATCTTTTAAAAGGTGAAGAAGAAATCGATCTTGAAAGGATTTTCGGGATATTAAAAACGAATCTTCCGTATTATATGATTCCAAATGCCATTATTCCCTTAGAGGAATTTCCGCTTACACCAAACCAAAAAGTAGATAGAAAAGCTTTATCGCAAAGAGATATTCAACAAAATTTTAAATTGAATGATTTTAAAGCGCCAAATTCTGATTTAGAAAAAAAACTATCGGAATATTGGAAAGAAGTATTAAACACCGATCAGCCAATAAGTGTAAACGATAATTTCTTTGTTCTTGGCGGGCATTCCTTAAATGCTATTAAATTGATTGGAATAATCATCAACCAACTTTCTTATGATATTAGTCTGAAAGCGATTTTTGATTATCCTACAATTGAGTCATTAGCGGCCTATCTGCAAGAGCTTAAACCCAATACAAAAATTACAATACCATTATCTGAACCTAAAGGTTTTTATAGGCTAACCTCACCTCAATATAATATTTGGTTAGCGTCTCAATTTCATAACGCTTCTGTAGCTTATAATATGACAGCAGCTTATAGTATTGAAGGGAATATAGACTTAGATAAAATTAGAAATGGAATAAATAGAATAATTAAGAAACATGAAATCTTAAGAACAAATTTTATTGAGATAGACGGTGTTCCTTATCAAAAAACGAATCCTTGGGAGGAGTACAAATTTTCAATTTCTGTTCATGAATTGAAAAAAGAAAAAATAGAAGAGACTATTAACCAACTTAGTAATTCTCCTTTTGATTTAGAAACAGATTTATTGGTAAGAGTTCAAATACTTCAAGCTGAGAAAGGTCAATTTATAATGCTCTTTTCTACGCATCATATTATAATGGATGGTTTATCATTGGAAATTTTTATTAAAGAATTTATTGAAAATTATAATAGTGACGCCCTGGATATTTCAGAAAAGAATCCTTTAAAAATTCAATTTAAAGATTACTCGGAATGGTTTAATAAAATAGCTGAAGATAATGCTCTTAAAAATGAGTTATTCTGGAAAAATTATCTTCAAAACTATCGACCTAAAGATACTTTTGACAAGGATTTTGATGGTAGATACGATCAGCAAAAAGCAGGTAAATATGGGTTTGAAATTACACCAAACATTACCTTAGGTTTAAAGAAAATAGCTCATGAGCAACAAGTCACTTTTTATACCCTTTTAGTGGCAGCCGTAAATATATTGATTTATAAATTTTCTGATCAAAATGATATTTGTATAGGAACCGTTAATTCCGGCAGAAATATCACAGAATTGAATAATCAAATTGGGATGTTTGTTAAGACACTTGTTTTGAGAACACAAATTAAGGCGGAACAGACTTTTGCGGATCTATTGAAAAGCACTCAGAATAATTTATTAGAGATTAATGATTATCAGGATGTTCCTTTTAATAAGTTCTCACAATCTATTTTTGATGTGATGTTTGTCTACCAAAGTCCAGAGTTTTCTTTTGAGAATATAGAAGAATTAAAGGGTTTAAAATTGAATTCTTATCCTGTAAATAACACGCACAGCAGGATGCCGCTTGTATTTAATCTGGTTGAAAAAGAGAATAAGCTGAAAGGTGTTATGGATTATAATGCCGATTTATTTGAAGAAAATACAATACAGATTATTGCTTTACGATACAGTGAAATTTTAAACGAAATTGTTAAAAATCCTTTGTTAAGGCTTGATTTAATAAATAGTGAATTAGAAGTAGAAAGCAATACAGTATTAGATTTTGATTTTGATTTCTAAAAAACAACAACAATTTTAATTTTGATTTACATCTATTATACTTATCAGTCTGAAGAAAATCATGAAAGTCTGCTGAAAAATGTTCTGCCCAATTTTCCGTACGATTTTCAGGAGAAGATTATGCGATATAAAAGATGGCAAGATGCACAATTATCACTTTTAGGAAGGACATTATTATATAAGGGAGCCGAAGAAATTTATGGATACAATCTTAACGAAAAAGAGATAAAATATACAAAATATAATAAGCCCTATTTTGAAGATAATTTAATCTGGTTTAACATCTCACATTCAGATGAGATTGTTGTTTGTGCATTAAGCAATCAATATGAAATTGGGATTGATATTGAAATAATAGCAGATTTTGAATTGGATAGTTTTAGATTTCAGATGACCGAAAGTGAAAGGTATAATATTGAGCAGTCACACAGTCTAAAAGATGCTTTTTTTGAGTATTGGACGCAAAAAGAAGCGGTTATAAAAGCGCATGGTCACGGATTAACAGTTCCTCTAAAATCATTTGAAATTTTTGATCATAAGACTGAAATAAACAATGAAAAGTTCTATTTGAAAGAAATAAAAATAGATAAAAAATATAAATGTCATATTTCACTAAAAACAAGCATTGGTGAAATTTATCTAAAAGAAGAAATTATCAAAAACCTAATATTTTAATTACCACTCTCATGAAAAAAATAATAGCACTAATTTTAATACTATGTCTGCCAAGTTATTTGTTTCCTCAAAAAAAGGCTTATAAATTAGAAAAAGCAACAAGTTTCTTTCCTGACGAGCCAACTCTTAATAAAGAAAATAATATAGAATGGGGGTATTTAATTGTTCCCGAAAATTGGGATAAACCAGAAGGCAAAACTATTAAAATAGCATTTGCTGTTCTTAAAAACACTTCTAAAAATCAAATTTCAAATCCTGTTGTATATCTGGAAGGAGGTCCTGGTGCAGGAGAAGTTGGCAGTATATGGAGATGGTTAGATCATCCGTTAAGAAAAAACAATGATCTTATTTTAATGGATGTCAGAGGTACGGGTTATTCATCACCTAAATTTTGCCCGGATCTGGGAAGCAAATTTTTAGAAATACTCGCAAAAAATCAGAATAGTACACAAGATGAACAGCAAAAAACTATTGCCGCAATTACGTGTAAGCAGGACTTAATAAATAGAGGTATTGACTTAAACTCCTATAACAGCCAATCTATAGCTAAAGATTTAAATGCTTTGAAAGAAGTATTAAAATATGATAAATGGAATGTTTATGGTGTTTCTTACGGAACTTATACTGCTCAGGTATATGCTAATGAGTTTCCTCAGGATATTAAGTCGCTAATTTTGGATTCATCAATTTCAGATATATCGGAGTATTATGATTCTAATACAGCAAATTATGTAAGCAGTCTGAATAAAGTTTTTGAGGCATGTAAAAACGATCCTAAGTGTAATAAGCAATATCCAAACTTAGAAAAGACTTATTATGAAACTATAGAAAAGCTGACTAAAAATCCCATAACAGTTGATGTTGATAAAAAAATCATTGCCGGTGGGAAATTCACCTATAATGCCGAAGATTTTAAAATTGCTATCCAACAGTCGCTATATTATAAGAGATTAATTGAAGTATTACCATTATTAATAACCCAGTTTAATAAAGGAAATAAAAACACTCTGAGCTCACTTGTAGCTTCTTTTTCAGGAGCATTGGGTTTAGATTACGGACAATATTATTGCGTGAGTTGCAACGAAGTTCTTCCAAACAATTCTATTTCAGAGTTCAATAAAAATGCGAGCGGTTTCAGTAAATTAAAAGGTGGATTGTCTTTTTATAAATCTGATTTCTCAGTATGTGATAAATGGAATTTAGGTAACAGCAATTTATTAAAAAAGATAAATAACTTATCAAATTTATCGACCATAACTGCGCCAGTATTGGTTTTTTCAGGAACATTTGATCCAATTACTCCTGCTTCCAACGGAAAAACAACCGCTGATAGATTTAAAAACAGTTTTTTAGTTACCGCTCCAACAGGAGGTCACGGTCCTGGTTTTTCAAATATTGGAACTAGAATTGTGAATGAATTTATATCTAATCCAACACGTCGTCCTGATGTGAGTGAATTTAAACTTAACAGTAAAGTTAATTTTGCGACTGATGTAATCATAAGCGGAGGAGTTTCTAATTTTGCCAATAGTCTAAACGAATTCGATCTGCTATTTTTTGCTCCATTTTTTATAGCTATTATTATTATGTTAGTTTCAATTTTTACTTCTATTTGTTTACTTATTAGAAATAGGAGAGATATTGCAAAGAATAAAATCATGAAAGCTTTAATTATACTAACTTCTTTACTGGGGTTAATAACTATTATTGGGTTTGTTTTGGCAATAAATAATACATCTGAGAATAATTTTTATGTACTTGCTTTTGGTATTCCTAATCAATTTGAATATTTGTTTACGTTACAATGGGCGTTTATTGCATGTTTTATAATTTCGATACTCTATTTTATTTTTGCAATTAAGTCTATTCCCAATACAAGCGTTATGATAACAATCTTATTTTCGTTGTGTCTTATTGGGATCTATTTTCAGTATTGGGGTTTTTTGTTTTAGTGTCTTGAGATCAATATAGCAAGTAAAGAGTTTTGTTTTATGTAATAAATATAGACAGACTTAACTTTTTGTGGTAAAAAAGGTAGAAACTCCAATTCGAGTTTAACAATCTTAACCCTTGCTTATACTGCATTTGTCAATTTTTGTAAACTACTGTGCCATGATTTTGCTGGAGAACTCAAATTGCCATTTTTAAACTATTTAATCAATATGAATATTTTTAACCATCTTTTTTGTCCTCTTCAAAATTTGCTAATTCTTTGTTGATTTCTTCTAATAATTGCTGCTCAGTTGGAAGATATAAACGATATTGACTTGCAATAATATTTTTGTTGTTTTCCGGTAATGTGAATTTAACTACACCATCATTTTTATTAGCACATAGTAATATGCCAATTGTAGGATTTTCATTTTCATTTTTCTCAATGCGGTCATAGTAGTTAACATACATCTGTAACTGGCCAATATCTTGGTGAGTAAGCTTATGTGTCTTGATTTCTATTAAAACAAAGCATTGAAGTAATCTATTATAAAAAACTAGATCTACAAAAAACTCATCTCCATCAATATGAATTCTTTTTTGTCTTGCAACAAAAGAAAAGCCATTTCCTATTTCTAATAAAAATTCTTGGAGATGTGTTATAATGGCTTGTTCGAGGTCTTTTTCATAATATGCAGCTTCGCGCTTTAATCCTAAGAATTCCAAATACATTGGGTCTTTTATAATCTCTCGTGCATCTGATGGTATTTTCTCATTTTTAGCAACTGCTAATACACTTTCCTTATCACTACTTGCTAAAAGACGTTCGTATAAGCTGCTGTTTATTTGACGTTCCAATTGGCGAACAGTCCAGTTGTTTTTTACTGTTTCAGCAATATAAAACTCTCTTTTATCTTGATTTTCAGTTGCTAATAATAGTTTATATTGGCTCCAGCTCAATTGTGTCCACAGTGTAGACACAATTGGAAAAGTTCTATAAAATTGACGATACCAATTTAATTGACGGTATGAGAATCCACTTCCATACTCAGGTTGTAATTGTTCTGCAAGATATTTAATTAGATAAGTTCCGTAATCAGCTCTTTCTTTTCCCTGTTGTTCTTCCTCAAAAATGCGTTTCCCGATAGTCCAATACATTATAGTTCTTTCATTATCAACAGCTCTAATTGCACGCTCTTTTGAATTCGCAATTATTGCCTTTATATCAGGAATTATGGATTGGTTTTGAAGCATTTTAAAAATGTAAGAATGTTAGCTGTACAATATGTACAAACATACAAAAAGTAATAAAAAGTATAGCAAATCAAATCAAGATCGTCTGATAGAAAAGTACCTAAAACCAAAAAAACTACGAATCCTTGGATTTGTAGTTTTTACCACGTTTTTTGTGAGTTTTTGAAAAGATTGAAAAAGTTGTCTTTTTATTTCTTTTACCCTTTTAGTAAGAAGAGCAGGATTCGAATTTAATCGTTTAAACCTGTGCCTATACTGCATTTGTCATTTTTTTTTAATTACTGTGCCACGATTTTGCCACGAAACATAAACGGTAAATTTCTGAGAGTATTAACTTGTTTTGAATGAGTAATATAATTCTGTTTTGAAATCAAAAAATCGTAATTCTTTTTGATTTCAAAACAGAAAATTAATAGCCTTAGTTTTTTGTGGCAAATTAGCGAGTAATTCCACTTTTTTGTTTTACGATTTTACCAAGGCATTTCGCCCTCTTCATTGAAGAATTTTCCTGTTGCACCATCTGAGTTAAGGATTGCATATTTTACAATAGCACTTGCCCCTTGTTCGATTGGTTTTACTCCCATGTAATTATTGAAGGCTGTTTTTGTAAAGCCAGGACAAACACAATTCACTTTAAAATTTGTGTCTTTAAGTTCTTTAGCCAACATAACTGTGTAAGCATTTAAGGCTGACTTTGAAGCTCCGTAAGCCGAAGGATTATAGGTGTAATATTCCCAAGTAGGGTCTTGATGTTTGGTAATAGAAGAAAGTTCAGTAGTTACATTTACAATTCGCGGTTCGTTTGATTTTTTCAGTAAATCAATAAATTCTTGTATCATCTGAATTGGAGCAAATAAATTAGTTTCAAAAACTGTTTTTACCGTCTCTAAAGGAACTGTAAGAGCTGGTTGTGGAAAGCCACCGCTAATACCAGCATTGTTTATTAAAACATCTAACTGTGGTGTTTTGCTTTCTATGGTTTGCCGTGCTGCTTTGATAGATGCAATGTTTGTTACATCTAATTCAATGCAATCTACATTTGAAAAACCTAATGACTTAAGTTCTGCAACCGCTTCAAGTCCTTTTGTTTTTTCCCGACTGCCTATGTAAACAAAATATCCGAGTGCTGCTAATTGTTTTGCGGTTTCAAAACCAATTCCTCTGTTTGCTCCTGTTATAAGTGCTGATTTCATTTTTTAATAAATTAGTTAGCCTCAAAAATAGGCGGAGCAAATTGAAATGAGATGGACAATTCATTTTAGCTGCCTGACAAATCTTGAATGTCAGCTAAATAATTGCTGATACTTTTTCCGGTGGTTTTTTTGAAAAGCCGTGAAAAATAATCGGGGTCGTTAAAGCCCAGCTCATAAGCTAATTCTTTAACAGAAGATTTAGAGTAGTGCAGTTTTCGTTGTGCTTCCAACATTAAACGGTTGGTAATAAACTCTTTTGGTGAAACACCCGAAAACTCTTTTACAATGTTGTAAAGGAGATTAGTAGTTATTGCCAAATTATCGGCAATGGTATTTATTGAAAGTTGTTCTGTGAGACGGGTTTCAACTGCAGTTTTAAAATCAATATATTTAGAAAGTCGGTCAGGCAGTACGTTTTCTTTCACCACATTTTTAAAATAGGCAGTGTTTATTTCTGTCATTATAGAATTAAGATGAGCCAAAATAACCTCTCCATCTTTTTCATTTTCTTCAGCATTTAGAATGCTGTTCAAAATTTCAAAAAGCATTTTCGTTCGCTGTCCTGAAGTATTGTCAAACGAAACGATTTGTGAGTTTAGGGGATTGAGTAAAAAAGAAAATTGTTTAGGAAGCAATGACAAACAGTTTTGGTCAAAGCTCATTTTAAAGTATTTAGGATTATCCTTAACTTTTTCGGGTGCTGCATGGATTTGGTTTGGCAGAATGAAAAACAACTGTCCGTCGGTAATGGTCAAATCTTCTAAATCAACTTTATGGGTAACTGAACCGCTTTCGACAAACACAAAAAAGAAGTTGGCTTTGCGGTGAGGTTGGGTAAGTATTTTCATTATATCGTCAGGTAAATTATTATTAGAGTTAGTACTTACTCTAATGGCAATTTTGCTGTGTAATTTTACTTGCTGAATCAGTCCTTTTGTTTCCTGCATTTTATTAGTTCTACATATTTATGCTACACAAATTCTATTTAAATTTTAAGTAATTGGGGTATTATTATTGAATATTGACCCGCTCTATACAAATTTAATAATTTTAGAGATAGCTTCTTTATTAGTGCTGTATTAAGTGTCGAAAATCTGAATCCCCTATAACTAGTTAGTTTGCTAATTCCTTTCCTTCCATCAATTTGATTGTAAAAATAGCTTTATGCGATAAAAGGTATAAAGCTTCAGGTTTATGTATGTCCACTTCGGGATTCACTTCGTCCGTTTGGATTATTTTCTGATTTTATAAACAGTGTTATCGATATACTTTTGATGAAGAAATTAATTGATAATCAAACTATTTAAAAATAAAGTTATGGAAACTAAAAAACAAAAAACGTGGGTTATAATCGCTATTATCATTTTAGGAATAATTGCCTTTTTAATTCCTAATCAGATTGCCGCACAAGCAGGCATAAAACGAACCAATTTACAACAGCATGATCTTAGTATTCCCGGACGCGAAACAGTCCAGGCGAGAATCGATTTTGAACCGCATACCGCTTTTGGAAAACATTCTCATCCAGGTGAAGAAATTATTTACGTGCTTGAAGGTTCATTAGAATATCAGGTTAATGATGATAAACCAGTAACGCTAAAAGCTGGTGAAGTACTTTTTATTCCGGCAGGTGTATTTCACTCAGCAAGAAATAACAGCAACGCAAAAGCTTCAGAACTGGCAACTTATATTGTAGAAAAAGAAAAACCTATTCTTGTTCTGAAAAAGTAAACCATTTATTAAACGATAGGATTTTCAACTTTTTGTCTGTCCATTTCACCATTTACTTCGTCCATTTGAACTCTTTTCTGATTGTACAAAGAAGGTTATCAAACTACTTTTGACGAAGAAATTAACTAATAATCAAATAATTAAAAAATAAAGAATTATGAAAACAATATCAAAAATAACAAACAGTATTGCAGCTTTAACTTCTAAAGTATTTTTAATCGCAGTTCTTTTCTTTGCCATGACATCAATCAATGCACAATCAGAAAATCAAAAAACAAATGCAATCAAAGTAAACCCTTCTCTAGGGACATTAAAACAAATCAACGCAGGATTATTAAACGTAGGTTATGCTGAAGCAGGGCTTTCAACCGGAACTCCGGTAATTCTGCTTCATGGCTGGCCTTATGACATTAACAGTTATAATGAAGTGGTTCCCATTTTAGTTGCAAAAGGCTATAGAGTAATTACACCGTATTTAAGAGGATCAGGAACCACAACATTTCTTTCAAAAGATACTTTCAGAAACGGTCAACAGACTGCATTGGCTAGTGATATTATTGCCTTGATGGATGCACTTAAAATTGATAAAGCTATTATTGGCGGTTTCGACTGGGGAGCAAGAACAGCTGTAGTTATGGCAGCACTTTGGCCGGAACGTTTACAAGGATTGGTTTCTGTAAGTGGTTATTTGATTGTAAATCTGGAAGCGAATTTAAAACCATTACCTCCAAAAGCAGAATTAGGATGGTGGTACCAATATTATTTTGCTACAGAAAGAGGAAAATTAGGGTATGCTCAAAACACTTACGAGTTTAATAAACAAATCTGGCAATTGGCTTCTCCTTTATGGAAATTTGACAAAGCGACTTACGATCAAACGGCACAATCTTTTAATAATCCTGATCACGTAGCAATCGTAATTCATAATTACAGATGGAGACAATCTCTTGAAGCTGGAGAATCTAAATATGATAGTTTAGAAAAACGTTTGGCAGCGAGACCGGTAATTAAAGTTCCTACTATTACTATTGCAAGTGATTTTGATGGCGCTTTCGCGGATGGAAAAGCGTACGCAGACAAATTCTCAGGAAAATACGAACACCGAATCCTAAAAGGCATCGGACATAATGTACCTCAGGAAGACCCGAAAGCATTTGCTCAGGCTATTATTGATGTAGATAATTTCAATAAAAAATAAAAAACAATAACAATTCATATTTAACAATTTAGAAATCATGGAAAACAACAACATCTTACAAGTAGAAAAAGTATTATATACAGGAAAAACACACACTACAGGTGGTCGTGAAGGAGCATCACAAAGCTCAGATGACCAATTGAATATTAAATTGAGCTCTCCGGGATCTTTGCGTCCGGGTACAAATCCAGAACAGCTTTTTGCTGCCGGATGGTCGGCTTGTTTTATTGGCGCATTAGGAATCGCAGCTTCAAAACAAAACATTAAACTTCCTACTGAAACCGCGGTTGACGCCGAAGTTGATTTATGTGTGACAGAAGGAGCATATTCTTTACAGGCACGATTGAATATAAGTCTTCCTGGTTTAGATGCTGAAACAGCAAAAATGTTAGCTGACGAAGCACATCAGACTTGTCCTTATTCAAAAGCAACAAGAGGGAATATAAACGTTGAAATTAATATTCTTTAAATAGATATAGATGTAAAATGTTAGTTGTGATTGATAACTTCTAACATTTTACATTTAACCCCTGACTTGACAAAAATGAAAAAAATAAAATTATTACCCGTTTTTTTTGTGGCATTACTGCTGCTAATAACAACGACTTCTTTCAGTCAGAATAATCCAGATAATAAGGCTCACAAAGGTTTTGCCTTATTAGAATTATATACTTCTGAAGGTTGCTCGAGTTGTCCTCCTGCAGATGAATTGATGGGAAAAATTCAAAACGAATACAAAGACCGTAATTTATACGTTTTGTCATATCACGTCGATTATTGGGACAGACAAGGTTGGAAAGATGTTTTTAGTAATACAGATTATACCAAAAGGCAATATGATTATGCTAAATTTATGGATAAAGATCCTATCTATACGCCGCAGCTTATTATCAATGGAAAAATAGATTATATCGCATCTCAGGAAACTGCGGTTAGAAACGGAATAAAATCGGCACTTTCAAAACCTGTTACGACCAATTTGTCTTTAGAAGCCAGTCAGGCCAATAATAATCTTAGCGTAAATTATAACATCGAAGGAACTTTTAAAAACAGTAGTTTATTAATTGCAATTGTTCAAAAAGCAGCTAAAACTAATGTAAAAAGAGGGGAGAATGCCAACCGCGTTTTATCACATTATCAAATTGTACGTCATTTGCATTCAGTAGATTTAAAAAGTACAAAAGGAACAATAGCGGTTCATTTGCTAAAAGGTTTTAATACAAAAGATTTTGAAGTAATTGGTTTTGTTCAGGACAAAAATAATGGGAGTATTTTGGGAGCAACAAGAGCTGTTTTACAACAATCTTCAATTTTATGAAAACGCTCTTCTTAAGCTTAACCCGTTGCAGTAAAACGGAAAAAATAAAACGCATCAATACTTTAAAGCGTTATGAAAACGATCTTATTGTAAAAGAAAACATCATGCAGTTAATGCAGGAAAATAAAGCACTTTGGCTCTAAAATTTGAATTTAAAAGGTTATGAAATCGGGATAAAAATATTTTGTTCCGATTTTTTCCGTCATAAAAAAAGCTTTCAAAATATCCTATCTTTGACAAAGCGAGATCTAAAAAACACATAAAAAATTATGGAAAAAGTAAAAAGCTTTCACGTTTCCCGAAAGGTGATTTGGGGAAGTTCTATAGCATTGGCAATTCTTGCTTCGATACCAAAATTATTTGATGCCGATTCAACTCCCACAGATATTGTCATCAATTCTTCGATTACGTTAATGTTCTCCATTTTTATATGGTATTACAATATTTACAGCCTGCCTAAATTTTCGTCACAGCGTACAAATAAAAACTTATTCAATTGGAAACTTTTGTTGAGTGTTGTACTAGGGATTCTAATTATGGTTATTCTTGTAATTGGACATCAGGAACTTTTTGAGATATCTAAAATGGACGCTCCAATCATGTTTGAATTGCGGGGTGTTTTAATTAATTTGATCGTTTATATGTTTCTGCATTTGCTTTTTCAAAACTATCAAACACAGCAAATGGGAGTCGAACTCGAACGCACGCATGCTGTAAATCTGGGAGCACAATACGAGCTTTTAAAACAACAGGTTAATCCACATTTTTTATTTAATAGTCTGAATACGTTGAAATCGATGGTAGAAATTCAGGATCCGCAGAGCGCTGATTTTATTTTGAAACTATCTGATTTTTATCGTTTTACACTTGAAAGCCGAAAATTAGATTTAATTCCGCTTCGAGAAGAACTTCAGATTTTAGATTCTTATGTTTATCTGCTCAAAGCCCGTTTTGAAGACGGATTCGTTCTGATAAATGAAGTCGATAAAAAACAATATGATTCAGTTATTCCACCTTTTACTTTGCAATTATTGATTGAAAATTGCATTAAACACAATGTTGTTTCTTTAGATAAACCTTTGCAGATTAAGTTATATTCTGAAAACGACTTTTTAGTTATCGAAAATCAAATACAGCTCAAAAGAGGTGTTTTGTCAACAGGCGTTGGTCTTGATAATATCAATCAGCGTTTTATGCATTTAATTCACAAAGAAATTGAAATTGACAAAACCGAAACTATTTTTAAAGTAAAAATACCAATGATCTATGACTATTCTAATAATTGAAGATGAAGTAAAAACGGCCAAAGCACTTGGTCAGCTTATTTTGAGTATTAGGCCTGATATTCAAATTTTGTCGTATATACAAAGCATAGACGGAGCCGTGAGCTATTTATTAGAAAATGATCAGCCTGATCTTATTTTTATGGATATTCAGCTTGCGGATGGTTTGTGTTTTGAAATTTTTAAAAATGTTGACGTTTTATCGCCCGTAATATTTTGCACAGCTTTTGATGATTATGCGATTGAAGCTTTTAAATCAAACGGAATTGATTATGTTTTGAAACCTTTTTCCAGAGAAAGCATTGCACAGGCGATTAAAAAAGCCGGAGAACTGAAAAATTTCTTCCAAAGAAATAAAAAAGCGATGCCTGATTTTGACTATTTATTAACCAGAACTGGTGAAAATAAAGGAAAAAGTAGTTTCCTGGTTTTTAAAAATAATAAATACCAAACCGTTTTAACAGAAAACATTGCATTGTTTTGCATTAAAAATGAAACCCCTACAATTATTACTTTTGATAAAACCGAATATCAAATTACGCAATCTTTAGATGAGGTTCACAAATTATTGTCTCCAATTCAATTCTTCAGAATCAACAGACAATATTTAATTAATTTCTCGGCAATAAGAGAAGCAGAACATTACTTTTCACGCAAATTAATAATCAAACTAACGATTCCGACAGAAGAAAAATTATTGGTTGGAAAAGAGAAAGCTACGACATTTTTGAGCTGGTTAGAAAACAGATAAAAAATATTTTCACCAAACAAGAAGCCTAAGATTAAATCTCAGGCTTCTTTAGTTTCTTGCTTATTGAAATAAATTTATTCTGCAACATTGGCAATATATTGTACACTATATAATTTTCTAAACATTAAATAAGTTACACTTACCATTATAAAAGCGATGATAGCATCTGTTGTTGCTGAAAAGCCTAGTACAGCCAGTTTTGAAAAGAAAGCAAAGATGATATCGAAAAAAACACCTGCAAATACCCATTCTTTCAATCGCAATAATTTATTCGGAATTAATAATACTATAATTCCTGACACTTTGAATACACCTAATAAATAAATGAAATGTTCCGGGTAACCTAATTGTTGTGTAATTTTCCAAACCAGAGGATTTGTTGTAAGTTCGAAAAAACCGCTGGCACCAAACCATAAAGAAGTTAAAATAGCACCTGTCCAATAAATAATTTTTGTTGTTTTTGCATTCATGATTTTAAATTTTTAAGTTGTTAAACAGGACAAATTTCTATCAGAAGAGTCAAAAAAAATATTGCTTTTTTGGTGAAACGGACAATTTCAACTTCCAAACAGACAATCAATAAGTTCAGCAGATTTCATAACTTTACAAAAGACTTATTCAGATTTTATAATGGAAGCCAAAGAACTATTACAACAACATATTACGAAAATTGCCTCTTTAACAGAAGAAGAATTTGATTATGTATTTTCTCATTTTAAACCGATGTCTTTTAAAAAAGGACAAGCTGTTCTTAGCGAAGGGGATAAAGTAGTGTGTGAGTATTTTGTAATTTCAGGTTGTTTAAAAGCTTTTTTTATTAATGATGAAGTAAAAATGTACATATTACAGTTTGCGATGCCAACATGGTGGACATCTGATTATGCCGCTTTATACAACGAGACACCAGCAACAATAAGTGTTGATTGTATTACAGATGCTGAAGTGTTGTGTCTTTCTAGTGAAGATCGCGAAAAACTTTGTCGGGAGTTTCATCAGATAGAACATTTTTTTCGTTGGCGAACCAATAGAGGATATATCGCATCTCAAAAAAGACTTTTATCTTTTATGAATAACAATGTCAAAATACGTTATGAAGAACTTTTGGCATTGTATCCACAATTATACAATCTTGTCCCGAAGCATTTAATTGCTGCATATCTTGGAGTTTCAAGAGAAACCCTAAGCCGATTACATAGCTCGTAATTTTTTTAAGGCCACAGATTAAAAGGATTAGAAATGATTTTGTTTCACGCAGATTTTGCAGATTTCGCTGATGTTTATTAAATAATACGTTTAGTTTGTCATTTCGAGGAACGAGAAATCTCCGCAAGTAGCTCGACAAAGATTGGCAACTTTACGGACGGAGTTTCTTGCGGAGATTTCTCGTTCCTCGAAATGACAAACTTTGCTTGAAACTTTGAGGAGGCTTTATAACTTGTAGTTTTTTTGTTTCACCCAGATTTGACGGGTTTTCATTATTATAAATATAATATTGCCCGTGGTTTCAACCACGGGGATTTAGATTGTGGCAATGTAATGCGTTCCAACGGTTGAAACCGTTGGCTATGTTTTAGTATGTAAAACCTTTGTACCTCTGAACCTTTGCCTCTTTGAACCTCAAAAATAAGAATGTGATCTACATCACGTAACCAGTTTCTATAACCGCTGTTCCTTTGCATTGTACTTTTAAATACAATAAAAATGGAAACAACAAATTTTAAAATCGTAAGCTCAAAAAGCAACGTAGAATGGACTGGTAGAAAAGTTACTGGTGCTCATAATGGTATAATTAGTATCAAAGAAGGTAATTTCACCCTGAATGATGGAAAAATAAAAGAAGGTAATGTAATCATTAATACATCGACAATTAAAATTCTGGATGTAACAGATCCAGCAACAAATGCACAATTTGCAAGTCATCTTGCCTCTGATGATTTCTTCTCAATCGAAAAATTTCCTATAGCCTCTTTTGATATTCTTAATATTAGAGAAGTATCAGACAGCACTTATTATCTTGAAGGTAATCTTACCATAAAAGATATTACTCACCTTGTTGGTTTTGAAGCAACGGTTGAAAACAATAGAGATACAATTACACTTTCAGGTAAACTGGTAATTGATCGTACCAAATATGATATCAGATTTCGTTCAGGAAATTTTTTCAAGGATTTGGGAGACACTTTAATTTATAACGACTTCGAGCTTGATTTTAATATCACTGCCGAAGCTATACTTTCAGAACAATCTAAAAACTAAAGCCATGCCTTACGTAAAAATCGAATTGACCCGCGAAGGAGTAACCCGCGAGCAAAAACAAGAATTAATCAGTGGTATAACCAATTTGATTACAGAAGTATTAAACAAAGATCCGCATTTAACTCATATCGTAATTCAGGAAATAGACTTAGACGATTGGGGTTATGCAGGAGAACAAGTATCAGTATTAAGAGAAAAAGGCATTACAGCCGATAAAAAATAAACATCATGAAAAAACAAACAATAATTGTAACCGGTGCAGCATCTGGTATAGGAAAAGGAATCGCTAAATATTTTTTAGACAAAGGCGATAATGTAGTTATTAATTCAGTAACAAAAGCTTCATTAGAAAGTGCTTACAATGAATTTGGAGCAGGAGATAATTTGGCGATGTACGCCGGAGATATCAGCGATAAAAACACTGGTAAACAACTGGTAAAAATTGCAATCGAAAAATTTGGTTCTGTAGATGTATTGGTAAATAATGCCGGAATCTTTGACAGCAAACCATTTTTAGAAGTTGATGAAGCATATCTGGATAAATTCCTGACTACAAATTTTAAAGGAACTTATTTTACTACTCAGGCAGCGGTTCCTCAAATGTTGAAACAAAAAGATGGTGTTGTAATTAATATCGGAACGCCTTTGGTAAATCACGGATTAGGCGGATGGCCGGCTTCTGCACCAGTGGCGAGTAAAGGTGCAATTCATGCTTTGACGATTCAATTGGCAGCCGAATTTGGTAAACAAAACATTCGTTTTAATACTGTCGCTCCCGGGGTTATCAGAACGCCAATGCATGGTGATAAAGCTGATCAGAGTGCTGGTTTACATTTATTAAACAGAGTAGGGGAAATAGATGACGTTGCAGAAATGGTATATGTTGTTGCAAAAAGTACTTTTATTACCGGATCAATTATCAATGTTGATGGTGGGAAAGGAGCTGGTCACAATTTAAATTAAAATGAAAACTGTTTTATTAACTGCTTTTATGCTTTGGACAATCCAGGGCATAAAAGCACAAAATACAATCAAAATGGAAAATCAGCAAGAAGATGTATTAGCCATCACAGATGCAATAGAAAATTATTATTTTAAAGGTATTTATGAAGGAGATGAAATGCTGGTGGGAAGTATTTTTTATCCGGGAACATTAGTTTTTGGAGATGTAAACGGCCAGTCGTACTTCAAAACTGCTGACCTTTATTTAGATGGTGTGAAAAATAGGCAAAGTCCGAAAGAATCAGGAAAACCTTTTAAGGGTGAAATTTTGAATATAAAAGTCGTAAATTCAATTGCTGTAGCGGAGATTAATGTAAAAATGTATGAGTTTAATTATCGGGATTTTTTATCTTTTCATAAGATTAATGGAAAATGGTTTATTGTCAATAAAATGCTGACCAATATAAGTGATTGAACTTAAAACGTAAAGTGATGTGGTACAATACAAAAGCAACAGAAATACTTGGAATTCAATATCCAATATTACAAGGCCCATTTGGAGGTAATTTGTCTTCTGTGGCATTGACGGCAACGGTGTCAAATGCTGGTGGACTAGGAGGCTACAGCGCCTATACAATGACGGCTCAGGAAATTTTTGAAATTGATAAACAAATAAAAGCCGCAACTGACAAACCTTATAATCTTAATCTTTGGGTTTCTGATCATGATATTCCCGAAACTGGTTTAACAGATGAACAGTTCAATAAAGCTAAGGAATTGTTCCAGCCTTATTTTGATGAAGTTGGAATTCCGTTACCGGAGAAACCGGCTTCATTTCAATCCAGATTTGAAAATCAATTGGAAGTGATATTAGATGTTCGCCCAAAAGTATTCAGTTTTATGTTTGGTGCGTTGTCCGCTGATGTTTTAGAAC
The DNA here is from genome assembly GCF_963422545.1 of uncultured Flavobacterium sp. Taxonomy (NCBI): domain Bacteria; kingdom Pseudomonadati; phylum Bacteroidota; class Flavobacteriia; order Flavobacteriales; family Flavobacteriaceae; genus Flavobacterium; species uncultured Flavobacterium sp. Next base: position 89,207 of record NZ_OY730243.1, on the reverse strand, counting down.
AATGCCGAAAATTAGGAATCGTAACAATTGGCACAGCAACAACTTTAGCTGAAGCCATTTTTTTAGAAAATTCCGGCGTTGATATGATTATTGCTTCAGGTTTTGAAGCTGGTGGACACAGACCTTCTTTTTTAGCTTCGGCAGAAAGCTCTTTAAACGGAACTTTTGTTTTGTTGCAGTTAATTCGGGAGAAAGTAAAAATTCCGGTTATTGCAGCGGGTGGAATTGCAAACGGAAAAGGTGTTGCAGCGGCATTAGCTTTAGGAGCAAGTGCAGCTCAAATCGGAACTGCTTTTTTAGCCGTTGATGAGTCGAACGCATTGCCAATTCACAAACAAATGTTATTCTCAGATGCAGCAAAATATTCCGCTTTGTCACGCGCTTACACAGGAAGGCTTGGCCGTGGATTAACCAGTAGAATTGCTAAAGAAATTGCGGGAAAAGAAACCGATATTTTACCATTCCCATTACAGACTACTTTTATGTCTCCATTGCGAAAAGCAGCTCTCGATCAGGAAAAGTGGGATATGATTTTATTTTGGGGAGGACAAATTGCACCTATTTTAAAACATACCAAAGCCAGTGAATTAATGCATTCTTTAATTGAAGAAACAACGGCTTATTTTGATGATTTGAAACTGTGATGTAAGTTTGCTACTCATTTTAAACCGAATTTTGGCGGTCAGTTGATTTTGATACAAGATGATCAATGATAGTGATTTTGCAGATATTTTTTATATAATTGAAAAACGGCATTAACTAAAAGTCAATGCCGTTTTTATTATTTATTTTGGTTCTTATTTAGAAACTAAACTATTTACCAAAGATGTATCTAATTGTAAATTGCAATTGCCAAACATCAGCAGTTGATGAGTTTTTTTGGAAAGTGTCTTTAATTAAATATCTATTTCCATTAGGATCAGTTTGCGTAGCAATAGTGTAAAAAGGTACGTTACCTGCAGATACTGAAGAGAATGCTAAGACATTTGGATTAGTTGCTCTTTGTGAAATCCCCCAGTCTTTGTTTATCATGTTTGTAAAGTTCAAGATATCAGCTCTAAATTGAAAAGTATTCTTTTTACCTTTTATTAAAAAGTTTATATCTTGAGAAACAGATAAATCTAATCTATGTAACATTGGTAAAGTAGACTCATTTCTTTGAGCATATTGACCTCTTCTTGTACGTAAATATGAATCCTGATCGATATAAGCATCAAATGCAGTTCTTTGTTCAGCCTCAGTATAAATTCTAGTTGTCGAAACTCCATCTACAGTACTAACTACTGTAAGAGGGTTAAAACGAAGTTCATTTGCGCTGTTTGGTACATAAAGTAAATCATTACCACTAACTCTGTCTCCATTCATATCACCACTATATGAGTAAGTAAAAGGACCAGCTTGTTCTCCAATGTAACCTAAGTTGATAGAAGTTGCACCACTAACCAGACCTTTACCATATTCAATTCTGTATCCAATAACCCCAACTAAACGATTTGGTGTATTGTTGTTTGAATTAGAAACATCCAGATTGTTGTTTCCGTTTACAGATCTGGCACTTGTCCATGTACCTGAAGCGATTGATCCAGGAGACATTAAGTCTGTAGCATTTGAGTGTGTGTAAGCAAACGATCCCCAAAGACCTTTTTGGTAAGGATACTCTAATTTAAATGTAGTTGAGTAAAAATATCCTTTATCAGAGTTAGTTAAAACGATACCATTTGAAACATTATCATTTACACGTGTACCAGGGTCATTACGTGAGTATCTTGGTCTGTTGTCCGTACCGCTGAATGTTCCAACCGGAGCATCAAAATTTGCGTTGTAATAACTGATAGCATTAATGTTTTTCTGAAGTATTCCTTCAACTGTACCTATAAATCCAAAAGGAAGTTTTTGATCAACTGCCATTGTAGTTTTCCAAACCTGTGGAGATTTGAATTTTTTATCATTAAAAGATAAATCATAAGAAGATGGAGCTGTAGGTGTAGTCGGAGTAAAATAATTTCCTGGTTTTGGAGTAAAACCATATCCTCCAGCTACTAATGCAGCACCACTCACATCAACAAATCCTGTAAGTACACCATTGTTTCCAATTTGATTTGATAAAAATACACCTGGAGATCTACCTGTAAATACTCCTGAACCTCCTCTAACAATTGTTGTTGCGTCTCCATTTAAATCAAGGTTGAAACCAACTCTAGGTTCAAATAAATATGCTGGATTCGGCATTATACCAGTATTGAATTTCTCGCCATTGGCAAAAGTCATAGCTGTAACTGTAGGGTTTTCTAATGCTGTATTTGCATACCAAACTCTTGAAGCTCTTAAACCAACAGTTAATTTAAATTTGTCGCTCAATTTCATTTCGTCCTGAGCATATAAATCTAATTTGTTAGATTTTAAAACTTGCATAGGTTCTGCACCACCTGGCAACGCAGAATATCTGTATTGAAAACGAGCAGGAGAAGTAAGAGTTGGATTTGATGGAGCACCACCATTAGCTATTGATTGATCTGCAGCAGCATAAAAATCAGCTAAAGAGTTGAAAACGTAAACCCCGTTTGAACCTGAAAAGAACAAGTTGCTTGATTTGAAATATTCAAAATTTGCACCAAATACTAAAGAGTGTTTTCCAATAGTTTTAGTTAAATTATCTGTAAAGTGTAATGTCGAGTAAGTAAGTTTGTTTCCTTGAGTAAAAGGATCTAAACCAACTGAAATGTAAGTAGCAGCACCTTGTTTAATATCGATTGTTGGGAATAAACCACCACCAATTAAACCTCTGTCTTCAATTTGTTTGTCATAACCTCCAATGAAGTTATTGTACCATGAGTTGCTTAATTTACTGTTCAATTCTAATACAATAGATCTTGTGTTATCTAAAATGGTGTATCCACTATTTTGAAAAGACATTGCTAATCCGCTATTAGTTCTGTTACCAAACCCTAATGAGTTTGAATTAGAAGTTAACTGATCAGAAGATGAGTTATGAAATACGTAACGAGCAGTAAGTTTGTGATTGTCATTAATATTCCAGTCAATTCTTGTTAAGAATTTTTTTGATTCTCTTGAAGCGTCATAATTTTCCCATGGACCTGTAGTGTATCCAAATTTGTCTTGCATATAAGTAGAAAGTTTCTGCATTTCCGCGTAAGTTGGAAGAGAAACCTGACCACTTGGATTCGGAGAACCTGTAGATGTAAAGTTTGTAGCAGGGCTTGTATTTTCAATAGTTTCAAAATTCCCGAAAAAGAATAATTTATCTTTGATAATTGGTGCTCCAATACGAGCTCCCCATATTTTTTCTTCAAATTTACCTGGTTTGATTGTTACATCTCCAGCATGAGTACCGATAAAATCTTTCTTGTTATTTCTGGTAGAAGTATAAACAGATCCTTCAATTTCGTTTGTTCCACTTCTTGTTACCGCATTAATACCTGAACCTAAAAATCCAGATTGACGAACGTCATAAGGAGCAATATTTACTTGTAACTGCTCAATTGCATCTAATGAAATTGCAGTAGAACCAGTTCTACCTCCAGCTTGTGAGTCTGATCCAAGACCAAAACCATTATTGAATACAGAACCGTCAATTGTAAAATTGTTTAATCTTGAATCCTGACCACCAAAAGTTCCGTTTGCACCGGCATTGGCATTGTACTTTGTAACAGAGTTTATTGAACGCGCTCCTAATACCGGAACTGCAGTGATTTCTCTATTTGAGAACTGTTGAGAAGCACCAGTTCTTCCTTTATTAAAATTTCCTTTAGATTTTGTCGAAATTACGACTTCCTCAAGAGCATTTTGGACTTCTTCAATTTTAACATTTACAGTTAGGTTATTACCCAGACCAACGTTAATATCAGTAATTTCTGTTGTTTTGTAACCAACATAAGTTACTTTAAGAGTATAAGGCCCTCCTGGTTTTAAACCTTGGGCAGCATATCCACCGTCGAAATCTGTAGTAGAGAAGTATTTTGTTCCGGTTGGTTTGTGAACAATTTCTACTGTTGCTCCCGGGAGTACTTCTCCCTTGTTTGATTTAACAGTCCCTGACATAGCGGAGCTTGTGACCTGAGCATGACTTAAGGCTGATAAAAAAATAATTAAAATAAAAATAATTTTTTTCATTCGAATGTTATTTGGTTTGATTTTTTGGCAAAATTATAACAATTAAGCAGAAGAATATTAATAAAACATTAACAAAATGTATTCATTAGTCATGAGCTTCCAAGTTTAAAGATAAGCAGCCTGGGTGATCTAAATTGTAAGTCCTTTTATATCATTTATTTAGTATATAATAGGGATTAATTACATCGTTATAATTCGAAAGACTAATTCATTGTAGATTATTTTGAATAATTAAATTAGTATCAATATAGAATTATTAGATCTTAACTTTTACTACTTACTACTGGTTTAAGGATACCGAAATATCTGTATTAATTCGTAAAAGAGGTACAAGCGAGCCACAGCAGAGATTTTAATGACAAGATTGGTAGTGAAATCTCTTTAAAATGATAGAAAGCTGGCTGTAATAGCTAACTACTCTTCACTTATATCTGCCAGTTGGTTAAACTAATTTAACGGTTTTTCTTAAACTAATTGAATGGTTGTTCAATAGGCATGCATCTAACTTTGCCATATAAAATTTATCATATGGAAATATCGAATCATTTAATTTTTCAGCCTGTAGATTTATGGGGAAGAAAGCTTGACAATCGTTGTGTTGTTGCTCCTATGTCACGTGTAAGCAGTAATTTAGAAGGACTTGCAACTGAGGAAATCAAGGACTATTATACATCGTTTGCCGAAGGGAAATTTGGTGTAATAATTACAGAAGGCTTATACACAGATAATAGCTATAGCCGAGGTTATCAAAACCAGCCTGGCTTGGTGACCGAATCGCAAATTTGTTCATGGAAGACTGTGACAGATTCTGTAAAAGACTATTCTTCAGTGTTTATTGCACAGCTTATGCACGCCGGATCATTGTCGCAATTCTCAGGCAGAACTATCAGCTCATCAGCTGTAAAGCCAGCAGGATTTAAGATGGCTGCATATGGCGGTGAAGGAGACTTTCCAACACCTAAGGTAATGTCTGTTGAAGATATAGAAGCAGTAAAGGCAGGTTTTATTGCATCGGCTAAGAATGCATATCTGGCAGGATTTGACGGAGTAGAAATTCATGGTGCAAACGGATATTTACTTGATCAGTTCCTGACGCCTGAATTAAATCAAAGAACGGATCAATACGGAGGCAACGTAAAAAACAGGTTTCGAATTGTTGCTGAAATAATCGGCGGAATTAGAAATAGCCTTCCTGATGATTTTATAATTGGTCTTAGGCTTTCTGAAGGGAAGGTGAATGACCTGACCTACCGATGGAAAGACGGTATCGAGGCAGCAAAATCCTTATTTCTAGAGGTAAAGCTTGCTAGTCCGGACTTTATTCATATCGCCGTCCAGACAGGTGAATGGGAACGTGATAGTTTTTTTTCAGATTCATGTTCTTTAGCCTACGTTGCGAAAGTAATCACCGGATTGCCTGTTATTGCAAACGGCGGTCTGCATGATTTAGGCAAAGCAGAGAAAGCATTAGGTGGAAATCACGCAGACTTAATTGCTATCGGCAAAGCTGCCTTAGCTGATCCGTACTGGCCAGTTAAAACAATTAAAGGTGAGGCCGTGACTGAATTCCATCGTGACATGCTTTGGCCTGAAGCCACCATAAGTCATCAAAGAAAGAAGAACTTAGATTTATTAAATATTTAAAAAGTATGAGTATTTACAAAAAGAGCATAATCAGAACAGGTCTGGTACTTATTGGTTGCCTTGGAGCATTAGCAGGCACAGCACAAACAAAAAATAAAGCGACAGCTGGTACAATCGAAAAACAAAATTTAAAAAAGATGGAAATTTCACAGATCAAAATATCACCCGATACTTATAAGCCTTTTCATTTGGCTCAGGGGTATCGTGTAGGGGACATGTTATTTATTTCAGGGCAGACTGCTTTAGATGATAGCGGAAAGCTGGTTGGGATGGGCGATTTCGACATACAGGCAAATAAAGCATTTGAGAATCTCGGGAAAGTGTTGAGAGCCGGAGGGTCAAGTTTAAAAAACGTAGTCAAGGTTACTATATTGCTCCGCGACATGGCTAATTTTGACAAGATAGTGGCACTAAGGGCTAAATATTTTACTGCTCCTTATCCTGCAGATACTATTTTTGAAGTATCGTCACTATTTTCACCGGATGCTTTGATAGAGATTGAAGCTACAGCGGTAACGGACGATGCTGCGATATGGAAGGACAGATAATACAAAAATAGGAAGCCGTAAGCTTCCTATTTTTGTATTATCTGCCTGCGGATTTGACTTAAAAATACGGGAGTGATACCCAAAAAGGAAGCGATGTGTTTTTGAGGCAGCCGCTGTTCGATCTGCGGATAGGTGTTAAGTAGGAGCTGATAACGTTCTGCTCCTGAAAGGCTAATATTATTCAATATTCTTTGTTCCTGTGCTATGCATGCTTTCTCATTCAATATCCGCCAGAATTTTTCCATTTTAGGAACCTTCTCCATTAACTGTTGCCTCTTTTGCAAATCAATCTGCAACAGTACCGTTTTTTCCAGTGCAACAATGTTTCTAATGGTGGGTTCTTGATTGAGAAAGCTTGAAAGGTCAGAAATCCACCAATCTTCCTGAGCAAATTGAAGTGTATGTTCATTTCCTGTTTTATCCACATAAAAAGACCGCAAAAAACCTTTACATACGTAGGTTTCATAATGACAAATATCACCCTGGGAAAGCAGGTACTGCCTTGGAAGTAGAACCCGGGGCGAAAACATTGCACATACTTGTTCCTGTTCTTCTGCATTTAGAGAGATCCGACTGCCTATATGATCTAAAAGAGATTTAAAATATTCGGAATTATCTATCGACATTATATATTATTAGCGCTGGTGTTTATATTTAACAAATGAATCATAAAATACATATATAATTATGCGGGACTAAACCCTGCTTAGCAAATGTAATACAACTTTCTAATATATAGAGAATGTCTAAATGGGTAACAATGCCATTTTGGTAGAGTTGTTACTTTTTTGAATAGCCCTAACCCTTTAGAGCAAAAAAGGTATCAACTCCAGTTTTAAAGTTTTACAATTAAATACTTAAGTTTGCATTATGAGTAAGACAATTAAAATTATATCATCAGAGGAATTTCCAAGGCAATTTATGTCTGATGCTTCATTAGATTTTGATTTCTTAAAAACTCCTTTGCAGATCTATGATTTGAATACTACAACAGAGTATATTCAAATTCCAACTCCGCTTTTTAGACCTGATTATAATTCTATTGTTCATGTTACTAAAGGAAGTGCTAAACAACAAGTAGATAATGAGACAATAACAATAACCGAGAATGATGTTTTGTTTGTAAAACAAGGTCATATTACGGCAATGAAAGAAATTGATCTGATTATAACCGGTCATTTTATTTTATTTGAAGAAAGTGTCTTAAATCATATTCTGTCTAAACAGGAGTTGATACAAATTTTTGCCACCAACTCTGTTATTAAGCTGCCAAAAGAAACCAGTGTATGGCTTAATTCTTTGTTTTGCTTATTAGGTCAGGAATTTCGGAATGAAAATTCTAATATCGAAATTTGTTATTCGCTTATGCAAGCTGCCTTTCAGAAAATCCTTTCTTCAAATAAAGAACTTAATAAAACGGTGCACCGTAGTAATGAAATCACTTTTTCTTTTAAAGAGTTGGTTTATAAATACCATAGTCAGGATAAATCCGTATCCTTTTATGCCGATAAATTAAAAATTTCTGTAAACTATCTTAATAGGTGCATTAAGGAAACTACAGGAATAGCTCCAAAAGAATGGATTAACAATGTTAGTATCCTGCAAAGTCAGATTCTTTTACAAGATTTGACCAAAGATATTTCTGAAATTGCTTTTGAATTGAATTACGAAGATCCATCTTATTTTGGACGACTTTTTAAAAAAATAACCGGTACAACTCCTTCACAGTACCGAAGTTCACTTATGCACGATTTGTCCGAGTAACGGCAAACTAAATCCTAGCAACAATTATTGTTTTAACCACACCTTTGTCTTAAGAAAATCTTAGAGGGCTAATACAGCTCGTGTGTTTAAATTTAATAAATGTTATTTTGAAAAAAGTACTATCATTGGTTTTATTAACCTTGTTTATTTGTCTTCCAAATAAATTTTATGCCCAATTAATTACTGATGGCGCTGGGATTGGCGTTACAGTAAACGGAAAAAGTAGTTTTGAGAATTTGTCTTCTGTAGATCCGTATTATGGAAATAAATTCAGATATAATACTTATGATTTTTGGTTACCGATACCATCTTTTAAAATTGGAAAAACTCGTATTCTTGGGATAGTCAACTATCGCATTTTAGATTTTACATTCGATAGAGATATCGAGAATAGTCCGAATTACATCACAAAAATACAAGAGATAAAACCTACCATTGTTATACGGCATCCTTTTGGAAAAAGATGGGGAGCTTTTGGAGTATTCATACCTATTGTTGCTTCTGATTTTAAAAGTTCCTTTTCGGTGAATGATATGGTATTTGACGGCATTTTTGGGGTTTCAAGAAAGTTTGGCGAAAAATCAAATCTTGAAATCGGGATTGGCCCTCATATTATGTATGCCTTTGGTAAATTCCTGATAACTCCTGCTATATCTGTAGATTATAAAAGTAACAACGGCAAGTGGTTTGCTCAGGTATACTGGCCAAGAGTTAATGTTTTTCGGAATCTAGGTAACAGTACACAAGTTGGTGTGGCAGGATCGATAGACTGGACGCTTCACAATTTGCAAAACTATACTAATTATCAAGGTGCAGAGATTGATTATGCACAGTTCTCGGCTATTCACGGTGGTTTACAAATTAATCAACGCCTTTTTGATGGTTTTTGGCTTCAGTTACAAGGTGGTTTAGCATTTGCAAACAAATACACACTATTTAATTCTAAAAATGACACCATTAGTAATTATAAGGCAAAAGAAATGCCTTATGTAAAAATGATGCTGACCTACCGTTTTGGAAATTAACTACAGAATAAAAAAGCAAAAGAAAACAAATTCAATAACAATAAATTAAAAAAAGAAAAATGAAAAAATTAATTCTAAGCGTTTTGGTATTAGGAGTGTCGCATTTTACTCATGCACAACAGGTAAAAATGAATGTTGATGTGACCAATGTTCAAAAAGGGAAGGGGACTGTTGTACTTAATGTCTACAATAAAAAGCAAAATTTTCTTAAAACAGCTTGTTTTTCTAAGGTTCAAAAAGCAAATCTGGAAACCATGAAATTTCAAATCGATTTGCCAAGAGGAACTTATGCGATTACCGTTTTTCAAGATTTAGATAGTAATGGGAAACTAAACAGTAATTGGTTAGGAATGCCTAAAGAACCAGTAGGAAACAGTACTAATTTTAAGCCTGATGGCGGAGCACCTACATTTGGTGATTGCTCTATTTATGTTTTAAAAAATGAATCTACGATTGCAATAGATCTTTATTAGGAATTTGTCCAGTCTCGGTTTTCAGTCGCAGTTTTATAGTTACTCATTAATTTTTGAAATAATATATCCAACGGTTAGTATTTACAATAAACAGAATCGGTTTTAAAAATCAACATCTTTTTTGGACTGAAAACTGAAAACTGAGACTGAGACTGAGACTGAAAACTGCAACTGTAACTAAAAATCAACTAAATCATATCATTAAATTATGAAAGAGGCAACTTCAAAGAATAGAGTTATTGCTGAAATAAGAGGTGCTTGCAAGGAGTACCAAACTGGTGATACATTGATTACAGCCTTAAAACCTACAACAGTTCAGTTTAAAACCGGTGAGCTTACATTAATAATAGGTCCTTCAGGTTCAGGGAAAACCACTTTGTTGTCACTATTAGGTTGTGTTATTTATCCAACAAAGGGAGATGTTTTTATAGATGGTGAGCAAGTAAATATGCTTTCGGCTAAAGAATTATCGACTTTGAGGCTGAACAAAATTGGATTTGTATTTCAAAGTTTTAACCTTTTGGCACCACTTAACTCTTTAGAAAACGTAATGATGCCGTTGCAACTTATGCACTTAAGTGATGCCGAAGCAAAGAAAAAAGCCGAAGTAGCACTGGAATTAGTGGGGATGAGGGATAGAATGAGAAACTTGCCAAAAATGTTAAGTGGTGGTCAGCAACAACGAGTTTCTATTGCAAGAGCATTAGTAACTAATCCGCCAATCATGCTTTGTGACGAACCTACGGCTGCATTAGATGTTAAAAGTGTTGGTGTGGTAATGGATGAATTAAAAACACTTGCTCAAAATGGTAAAAGTGTAATTGTAGTTACTCATGATATGAGACTTAAACAGTTTGCAGACAGAATTATTTATGTAGATAATGGAATTGCAACTGAGAATGAAAATGCAACATTTATAGAAAATCATTAATCAAATTATAAAGAATGAAATATATTTTAATTTCTCTGTTAGTCCTAATTTTTAGTAGTTGTAGTAAGAAAGAAGAAAAGAAAACAGATCAGGTATTAATTCATAAAGAAGTTGCATCATCAGGTATTGTGGGACTCGGACGGATAGAACCTGATAAAAAACTGTCTTCATTAGCAACTGAGGTAGGAGGTATTGTAGTAGGTATTTATAAAAAGGAAAACGACAGCATTGCCAAAGGTGATCTAATTATTGAGTTGGATCATTCTGTACAAGATGCAAAAAAGTCTCAGATTAAAAGTAGAATTGAAACACAAAAAATCGAAATAAATAGTGCACAATTAAACTTGAAAGAGCATAAAATTAACCTGGCAAATAAACAAATTGAACTGCATCGATTGAAAAGTTTGCACGAAAATGGAGCAGAAACAAGACAGAATGTTGATAATCTTGAAACTGAAACGAAAATTTTTCAAGTGAAAGTGGATCAATTGCAAAGTCAGGTTATGATAGCAAATTCCCGACTTCAGGAAATTAAACAAGAGTTAGAAGTATCTAATAAGGAATTGCAGCAGTATTTAGTAAAAGCATTGAGCGATGGACAAATTATGACAATGAATGTTACGCAAGGAGCTGCATTATCGTCAAATCAGGCATTTGCAGATTTTATTCCTAAAAGTAAACTGGTTGCTACTTGCGAAATCGATGAGTTGTTTGCAAACAAAATTAAAAAAGGACAAAATGCCATTATTCGCCAAATTGGTTCCAATAAAACCATCGGTTCCGGCATCGTAGTTTTTGCTTCATCGGCACTCAAACGCAAATCACTTTTTTCTGAAAAAGCCGGAGATCAGGAAGACAGAAGAGTTCGGGAAATAAAAATCCTCTTAGCAAACCAAACGAAATATTTAATTAATTCCCGAATTGAATGTGTTATTCAAACACCAAATTAATTAAACATGAAATCTATTATAAAAACAGCTTGGAAGTTTATCCGTTTTGATAAAACAAAAAGCATAGGAGTGGTTGTTGGAATAGTAATCAGCACTTTTTTGATTGGTCAGCAAATAGGGACATTCAATTTTTTGACAGGATTAATGAGTGTGTTGGTAAAAAATACAACAACCGATATTTGGGTTGTCGATAATAAGACTACAGATGCCAACCAGCTTAGCTTGATTGACACGAGAAAAGAGAAAGAAATTAAGAGTTTATCAGGCGTTAAAGAAGCATTTCCTATTGTTGTTACTAACGGAAAAGCAAAATTCCCTAATGGAACCAGTGCTGTTGTAAACATTATTGGAAGCGAATATCCCTATTTTAAAGCAGGTCCTGATAGTACTAAAATAATACAGGGAAAACTTCCGGATTTACTGCAAGAAGCGGGTGTGTCTGCGGATTATTTTGATCGAAGTAATTTTGGAGGTTCGTCGAATGTTGGGACCTATTTTGAGATTAACGGAAAAAGAGCCGTTATTACACTACAAACTAAAGGGATAAGAGGTTGGGGTGGTTATTTAATGTACACCACAGTAGATCGGGCAAGGTATTATGGCAATATACCTTCGACTTCTGTAAGTGCTTTAATGGTAAATGTAAAAGAAGGGGAAGATGTAGATCGGGTTGTAGCTCAAATCAATAATTCTATTTATGGAGTAAGAGCCTGGCGTACATCATCCTTAAGTTCATCGACTATACAGAGTGTTTTGGCTTCGACAGGTTTAGGTGCCAGTACAGGATCTCTGGTAGGATTTGCTATTATTGCGGGTTTCTTTATAATAGGTCTTACAATGTATTCCTCGGCACTTGACAGGATTAAGGATTATGGCACTTTAAAAGCAATAGGCGCTACTAATTCATACATTAGAAATTTGATACTTACTCAAGCCACTTTATTTGCTATTGCTGGATTTATGGTTGCTCTCGTTTTCTTAATGGGTTTTAAAAATGGAATGTATCAAACAGGAATATTGATAGATTTTAGCCCAATAATACTCTTTTCGATTCTAATTGTCACTTTTTCTATTTCGCTTTTTGGGGCCGTGTTTGCTATTAAAAGAATAAAAAATGTAGAACCAGCTTCCGTATTTAGGGGCTAAAATTGTTATGATGAAAAATAATTCAATAAATAAATGCTTTATAGGATGCCTTATGTTGTTATGCATTTGTAAAATGAATGCGCAAAACTCTGTATGGACATTAAAAAAAGCAATTGAAGAAGCGCAAAAGAATAGAAAATTACTGACTTCGCTAGAAACAGAATCTAAAATCAATCAGTTAAAAACAAAAGAGTTAAATGCAAAATATTTACCCAAAGTATCATTAAATTACAATTATCAATATAATCCAATTATTGCTACAAGTGTTTTACCTGCCAGCGCATTTAATTCAGGAACGTCTTCAGATGGTATGATTCCGATAAAGCTGGGGGCAAATTACACTCAAAACGCAGGTGTTTTGCTGCAACAACCTTTGCTGGACATCACAATTTCAAAATTAATTGAAGAGTCTAAGTTACAGGAAAAACTAGCAAGTTTAAATGAAAAAGAGGCTAGGATAGAACTTACTTATGAAGTCTCAAAGGTATATTTTAAGATATTGGTAGCAGAGGAGCAAGTAAAAGAAGCTATTGGTGATACCACTCGCACGGCACTAAGTTTAAAAACCATAAACCAAAAGTATAGCAACAAAAGAGTTTTAAAAGTTGATGCAAATGACGCTCAGGTAACGCACAATAATGCTGTTCAAAAATATCTTAATGCAGTAAATAACACATTGGTTTTAAAGCAGTACCTTTTATATGTTACAGGAAATGAATCTTCTATTCCTTCTTTAATGGCATTAGAAAAATATAGTATGGATAGTACTATTACTGATCTTGATGAAAATCTAATTCTGTCGTTACCACAAATTGAAATTTTGAAAACACAAAATGAAGTGTTGGAGAATAAAAAGAAACTGGAAAGAGCAAAACATAGTCCAATGATTAATGTCAATGGCTATTTAGGTGCAGATCAGTTTACAGAAAACCTGAGTCCTTTTCAGCAAGATAGTTGGTATGGGAATAGTTATGTTGGTGTATCGTTAAAGTTGCCACTCTTTTTTGGAGAGAATACAGCAAAAAGAATTGATCAATTAAAATTTCAGCAGGAGCAAAATAATAATCGAATTGTAGAGGATGTTAATAAAAACAAATACAATGCCCTGAATGCTGCTGTTACTTATAATAATGTCTTGCAACAATTAAAAACAGTAGGCGAAAATAGTAGACTTACTCATGAAATTGTAACGGTTTATCAAGAACGGTATAAGTTTGACCAAATATCGTTTAATGAACTAAATGATAAAGAGATTCAATTGCAAAATCTGGAAATAGTCTATAATCAACTTCAACAGGAATTGATAATGTCATGGCTTGATTGGAAAAAAGCAGCGGGAAAATTAGTATTGTAATTTTTTTACATACTTGATAATATGTTGTTTGTGTTTAGGGAATAAAATTTGAATCATCCTAAATTTATAAGCCATATACAAAAAACAATATACATCTTTAAAAAAGAATCAGATAACCAATTTCCTATTTTTTTAAAGGGCAAATAGTAATGTTTGCTCTTTTTCTTTTAGTATAATTTCAGAGGATCTAAATGCAAATCTATGATATGTAACTTATTTTATTAGGTTAGTTCTCCCGCAAAACTATTGGTGGAAAAATCGTTCCTCTTTCAAATTGTTTTTTCACAAAAAATTATCATAAAGCCGAAACAAGAAACTCACTTCTTCTGTTCATTTGGTGTTCCGCTTCAGTACAAGGTACATTATCAGAACATCCGTTTACGAGCTGTGTTTCTCCGTATCCTTTACCGGTTAATCTGTTTGGAGCTACCCCATTTTTAATAAGCCATTGTATGGTAGATTTAGCTCTTCTGTCAGATAAAGCTTCATTGTATTTAAATGATGCACGGCTATCTGTATGTGAACGAATATCGAGTTTCATAGACGGATATTGATTCAATACATCGAGTATTTTTTCAAGATCTATAGCAGCTTCTACACGTATATCAGATTTATCCAGATCAAAATAGATCATTTTTATACCAAAACATTTTGCTAAATCATCACCAACAGTTACCACACATTCCGCTTTTTCCAGCGCTATTGGTAAATTGGTTCTTCCGTTTTCTTTTAAAATGGTAACAGTAACCTCTTTAGTCGTATATTTATCTTTTTCGGCACGCACTGCATACGACATACCGCACTCAACAGGAAATTTATAATTACCGTCTTTATCAGAAGTTGTAGTAGTGATCATTTTATAATTGCTGTCATACAGAGTCAGCTTGGTATCCGGCAGAATTTCGCCCGATGCCAGATCTGTAACAACCCCATACAACTCCTGAACACAATATAATCTTTTAGTTTCTAAAAATTTATAAATATCATCAGAACCCCTTCCACCATCTTTGTTGGATGAAAAGAAACCTTTTCGAGACTTAGTCTCAATTACATAGGCAAAATCATCTTTTGGAGAGTTAACATCAGCACCAACATTTTGAATGTTACTTATAGTACCATCTTTAGCTATTTTTCCGGCAAATACATCCAATCCTCCAAGTCCGGGATGCCCATCTGAGGCAAAATAAATCTCATCGTCATCTGTTACATAAGGAAAAGTTTCTTTCCCTTCGGTATTAACTGGAGTTCCCAAATTTACAGGAGTACCAAATACACCATTGGCATCGATACTTACTTTAAAAATATCCGATTGTCCAATTGTTCCGGGCATATCTGATGCAAAATACATCGTTTTCTCATCCGGACTTAAAGCAGGATGCGCTGTGCTATAACTATTACTGTCAAAAGGCAATTCGGTTATATTTCCCCATTCGTTTTTTTCAAAAGTGGCTTTATATATTTTTACCAGAGTAATTTTATGTTCATCTTTTCCTTTTTTACCATTAAGATAATTGTTTCTTGTAAAATAAACTGTTTTTCCATCTTTTGTGAACACAGGTGTTGCTTCGTGGAATTTTGAATTTATTTTTGATTTAAACTTTTTTGGAGCGTTAGGATTAAAATTTTCATCGAGGTCGGATTGATATAAATTTGTAAAATGCTCGCCTGTCCATTTGTGTTTTCTCTGATCAAAGTTACCAGTATCTCTGGCTGAAGTGAAAACAAGTTTGTTTTGATAGAATGTAGTTCCATAATCTGAATATTTACTGTTAATACCTGCATCTTCGATATTATATCGTCCTGAATTGGCTTTAATAATATCAAGATAGTTTTTGTTTTCGTCGTACAGCTTGGCCCTGTTATCATTTTTTGATTTTTGATGGAATAAATCAAACATTTGATTGGCTTTGGCCGTATCCCCCGTAGATTTTAGCGATTGGGCATATCGATAATAATACTCAGGTTCTTGTTCTGCATTCATGGCAAACAATTCACCATACCATTTTGCGGCTTTATCAAATTCAGAATTGAAGTAGAAGGAATTACCTAATTTCTTGAACATATCTTCTGATTTGTATCCTTTTTTTGCTACCCGTTCGTAGGTTTTAATAGCATCAATGTAGGCATAGTTATCGTATTTTTTATCTCCGGAAGCTAGTTTGTTCTTTTGTGAATAACTGTTAGATGAAAAAACACTTACTATTATTATGCAAAGGAGTATATAATTTTTCATGATAAATATTTTTTAGAAGAAACGTGGAGTTGTTATTTTACCATTGTTTTGGAACAGTTCGAAGCGCAAGAAAATTTCGTGCGAACCAGAGTTGTAATTATTTAAGTTAGTGGTTTCACGATCATAACCATAACCTATATATAAACCATCAGTGACCTGGAATCCTACCATAGCACTCATTGCAGCACTCCATCTGTAAGCCACTCCAGCCACAACCCTGTCGATGAACATGAAATTAGCCGAAATATCTGCTTGTAAAGGAGCTCCTTGTACCATTTTGAAAAGTGTTGCCGGTTTGAATTTTACTTCCGGACCCAAATCAAATACGTAGCCAGCCATAAAGTAATAATTGATTTTATCTTTAAAAATGGCTACATCATTATTGTCATAGCGATTGGTCTCGATAAAATTTGGAATTGATAACCCTATGTAGGCTTTACTGGAATGCCAATAGACACCTGCACCTACATTTGGAGAGAACTTATTGTTTAAATCCTGAAATTGAGGATCTCCCTGACTGGCAGGGTTTAATTTGTTAACATCGAGATTAAATATATTAGCGGTTCCTTTAATACCAAATGAAAGTTTAAAATCTGCTGAGGTTTGTACAGTGTAGGAGAGATCAGCAGAAAAAGTGGTTTCATTAGTTGGGCCAATTTTATCGCTAACCAGTGAAGCACCTACTCCTAAGTTGCTATTATTTATTGGCGAATTGACTGAAAAGGTGCTAGTTTTAGGAGCTCCGTCAAGTCCAACCCATTGGGTACGGTATAAACCGAAAATACTCAAGGCTCCTCGCGATCCTGCATAAGCCGGATTAATATTTATGGTGTTGTACATGTATTGTGTAAATTGAGCATCTTGTTGTGCATAACTTAGCATAGCTGTAAACATCAAAACGAAAGAAAATAATTTTGTTCTCATAGTAGGTGTTTATAATTTTATTATTGCCATTATTTTTTAATCTTATCAAATAAACTCAATCTGTTCATGGGTTTAAAAACACGAAAGTTCAATTAAATGCCATCCTGACAATAGATGAATTATATCATCAAGATGGCATTATTGCTTATCTACTAAGATATAGATATCCATCTTTTTTATTCGTTTGAATTGCACCATTTCCATCTACGGAAGTGTAATTAAGAATATAAAAGTAAGTTCCTGACGGAAGACCATCTGATTGACTTATAGTTGTTCTTCCTCTTGAAATACCGTCAAATGCATTCGTTGTGTTATTATAGTTTTTAGTTTCAAATACTAATATTCCCCAGCGATTGTATATTTCTATATCATTACTTGGATAACAAACGGTGTCATCAATACCATCAATAACAAATCTATCATTTATGTTATCTCCATTTGGAGAGAAAGCGTTATGTACGAGTATTGTTTCGCATGGCAGTACTTTACACTTATCATTGACAGAAAGATTCAATAATATGCTTCGAGGACAAGCTTCATTCAGAATTTTGTACTCAAATACATAATCACCAAGCGGAAGTCCAAAAGCATTTAGTATATTACCCTGAAGGGTACTATTATCTTTTGTATTTACCCAAGTTCCATCAGGAGGAGTGTTTTTAGGTAAAAAATCGAATAAATTAACCGGAGATGTATCCGCATTACAGGCTTCGGCATTGTAGGTCACCGGAGTTTGATTGTCACGAAGAACAGTTATTGTTTGTACCAATGTAGTTGTATTACCTGCACAATCAGACAAAGTGTATGTTCTGGTTACAATATATGGACTGCCTTGACAGCCGGTACCTCCGTTATTAGAATCGCTTACTGTTATATTTACTGTTTGGCTACAGTTATCGGCAGCATTGGTTATTGCACCTGTGCTGGCAACCGGAACATCTGATATGTTTTGTAAACCGGTAATATCTGCCGGAGCTGTTCCTGTTGGAGCCGTAGTATCCTTAACGGTTATTACCTGAGTGTATGTAGCTGTATTACCGGAACAATCGCTGGCAGTCCATTTACGAGTCAGAATATAATTGGTACTACATTCATTTTCGATGCTACTTTTTGTTTCAAGATAAGCAATAGATACATTATCTGCATTACAATTGTCAGAAGCTGTTATAGTTGCAGGTGCAGGAACTGCATCACAAGATACAGTAATATCAGCAGGTAAGTTTCCGACGAAAGTTGGTTTAGTGGTATCTTCAAGAGTAATCACTTGCGTGAAAGTATCCGAAGTGTTTCCACATTTATCTTTAACAGTCCATGTATTGGTGTAAGTTCCGGCATTACTACAAGATTCAGAAGCTACAAACAGACCACTGATTTTTACAATATTACTCACATCACTATCACAATTATCAGTTGCAACAGGGAAGGTTGCTTGCGCAGAAGCCAAAGCTTCAGTATCGCTACATTGAACTGTTACATTTAATGTTCCTGCTTGTGTAGTCCAGGTTGGTTTGGTAGTATCTTCGATAGTAATCACCTGAGTGAAAGTATCTGAAGTGTTTCCACATTCATCTTTAACAGTCCAGGTATTGGTGTAAGTACCGGAATTTCTACAAGATTCAGAAGCTACAAACTGACCACTGATTTTCACAATATTACTCACATCACCATCACAATTATCGGTTGCAACAGGGAAGGTTGCCTGCGCAGAAGCCAAAGCTTCAGTATCGCTGCATTGAATAGTTACATCAAGTGTTCCTGCCACTGTAGTCCAGGTTGGTTTAGTAGTATCTTCGATAGTAATCACCTGAGTGAAAGTATCCGAAGTGTTGCCACATTCATCCTTAACCGTCCAGGTATTAGTATAAGTACCAGAATTTCTGCAAGACTCAGATGCCATAAACTGACCGCTGGTTTTTACGATATTGCTCACATCGCTATCACAATTATCTGTTGCAATAGGGAAGGTCGCTTGCGCAGAAGCCAAAGCTTCAGTATCGCTACATTGAATAGTTACATCAAGTGTTCCTGCGACTGTAGTCCAGGTTGGTTTAGTAGTATCTTGGATAGTAATCACCTGTGTGAAAGTATCCGAAGTGTTTCCACAATCGTCTTTAACCGTCCAGGTATTAGTATAAGTACCAGAGTTACTACAAGATTCAGAAGCTATAAACTGACCGCTGGTTTTTACGATATTGCTCACATCGCTATCACAATTATCAGTTGCAATTGGGAAGGTTGCTTGTGCAGAAGCCAATCCTTCAGTATCGCTACATTGAACAGTTACATCTAATGTTCCTGCTTGTGTAGTCCATGTTGGTTTAGTAGTATCTTCGATAGTGATCACTTGCGTGAAAGCACTGGTAATATTTCCACAATCGTCTTTGGCAATCCAGCTATTAGTATAAGTTCCGGAATTACTACAAGACTCAGAAGCCATAAATTGACCACTTGTTTTGATATAGGTAACAATTGAACAATTAGCTGTTGCACTTGGCGCTTGATTTTGGGCTTCTGTTAAACCGTTTACATCACTACATTGTAATGTAATATCTAATGATCCTGCTTGAGTAATCCAGACTGGAATAGCAGTATCATGAACGGTAATTACTTGTGTGAAAACAGTTGATGTATTGTTACAAACGTCTTTTGCAGTCCATGTGTTGGTATAAGTTCCTGTGCTGCCACAGCTTCCTCTTTGGAATTGTCCACTCACTTTAGTGTAAGTTACAGTTGAACAATTATCTGTTGCTACAGGAGCCTGACCTTGCGCATTATTTAGCCCTTCTGTATCGCTACATTGAACAGTTGCGTCTAATGTTCCTGCGACTGTAGTCCAGGTTGGCGCAGTAGTATCTTCAAGAGTAATCACTTGCGTGAAAGTATCCGAAGTGTTTCCACATTCATCTTTAACAGTCCATGTATTAGTATAAGTACCAGAGTTACTACAAGATTCAGAAGCTACAAACTGACCACTGATTTTTACAATATTACTCACATCACTATCACAATTATCGGTTGCCACAGGGAATTGATTTTGAGCAGTTGCCAGTCCTTCACGATCACTACATTGAATAGTTACGTCTAATGTTCCTGCTTGTGTAGTCCAGGTTGGTTTAGTCGTATCTTCGATAGTAATTACCTGTGTGAAAGTATCCGAAGTGTTTCCACAATCGTCTTTAACAGTCCAGGTATTAGTATAAGTACCAGAGTTACTGCAAGATTCAGAAGCTACAAACTGACCGCTGGTTTTTACTATATTGCTCACATCACTATCACAATTATCAGTTGCAACAGGGAAGGTCGCTTGCGCAGAAGCCAAAGCCTCAGTATCGCTACATTGAATAGTTACGTCTAATGTTCCTGCGACTGTAGTCCAGGTTGGTTTAGTAGTATCTTCGATAGTAATCACCTGAGTGAAAGTATCCGAAGTGTTTCCACAATCGTCTTTAACCGTCCATGTATTAGTATAAGTACCGGAGTTACTACAAGATTCAGAAGCTACAAACTGACCACTGGTTTTTACAATATTGCTTACATCGCTATCACAATTATCAGTTGCAACAGGGAAGGTTGCTTGCGCAGAAGCCAAAGCTTCAGTATCACTACATTGAACAGTTACGTCTAATGCTCCTGCTTGTGTCGTCCAGGTTGGTTTAGTAGTATCTTCGATAGTGATCACTTGCGTGAAAGCACTAGTAATATTTCCGCAATCGTCTTTGGCAATCCAGCTATTAGTATAAGTACCGGAATTACTGCAAGATTCATTAGCTACAAACTGACCACTTGTTTTGATATAGGTAACAATTGAACAATTAGCTGTTGCGCTTGGCGCTTGATTTTGAGCATCTGCTAAACCATTTACATCACTACATTGTAATGTAATATCCAATGATCCTGCTTGAGTAATCCAGTTTGGAATAGCAGTATCCTGAACAGTAATTACTTGTGTAAAAACAGTTGATATATTGTTACAAACGTCTTTTGCAGTCCATGTGTTGGTATAAGTACCTGTGCTGCCACAGCTTCCTCTTTGGAATTGACCACTCACTTTAGTGTAAGTTACGGTTGAACAATTATCTGTTGCTATAGGAGCCTGATCTTGCGCATTATTTAACCCTTCTGTATCGCTACATTGCAGTGTTACATTTAGTGCAGTTGCTTCAGTAGTCCATGTTGGCGCAGTAGTATCTTTGATAGTAATTACCTGAGTGAAAGTAGTACTGGTGTTTAAACAAACGTCTTTAGCTATCCAAGTGTTGGTATAAGTTCCGGAATTTGCACAGTTACCCGCTACAAAATCTCCTGAAGTTTTAGTGTACGTTACTGTTCCGTTGCAGTTATCAGTTGCTACGGGAGTCTGACTTTGTACAGTTGCCAATCCTGCTGTATCACTACATTCCAAGGTTGCATTTAAATCTGTTGGAGCAGTAGTCCATATTGGCGCAGTAGTATCTTCGATAGTGATCACCTGGGTAAAAGTATCCGAAGTGTTTCCACAATTGTCTTTAACCGTCCAGGTATTGGTGTAAGTTCCGGCGTTAGGACAAGACTCAGATGCTACAAACTGACCGCTGATTTTTACGATATTACTCACGTCGCTATCACAATTATCAGTTGCAATAGGGAAGCTTGCTTGCGCAGAAGCCAAAGCTCCAGTATCACTGCATTGAACCGTTACATCTAATGCTCCGGCTAGTGTAGTCCAGGTTGGTTTAGTCGTATCTTCGATAGTAATTATTTGGGTGAAAGTATCCGAAGTATTTCCACAATTGTCTTTAACCGTCCAGGTATTGGTGTAAGTTCCGGCGTTAGGACAAGACTGAGAAGCTACAAACTGACCACTGATTTTTACGATATTGCTCACATCGCTATCACAATTATCAGTTGCAATAGGGAAGGTTGCCTGTGCAGAAGCCAAAGCTCCAGTATCGCTACATTGAACCGTTACATCTAATGCTCCGGCTAGTGTAGTCCAGGTTGGTTTGGTAGTATCTTCAATAGTAATTATTTGGGTAAAAGTATCCGAAGTGTTTCCACAATTGTCTTTAACCGTCCAGGTATTGGTGTAAGTTCCGGCGTTAGGGCAAGACTGAGAAGCTACAAACTGACCGCTGATTTTTACAATATTGCTCACATCGCTATCACAATTATCAGTTGCAATAGGGAAGGTCGCCTGTGCAGAGGCCAAAGCTTGAGTATTACTACATTGAACGGTTACATCTAATGCTCCGGCTAGTGTAGTCCAGGTTGGTTTGGTAGTATCTTCTATAGTAATTACCTGAGTGAAAGTATCCGAAGTGTTTCCACAATTGTCTTTAACCGTCCAGGTATTAGTATAAGTTCCGGCGTTAGGGCAAGACTGAGAAGCTACAAACTGACCGCTTATTTTTACGATATTGCTCACATCACTATCACAATTATCAGTTGCAACAGGGAAGCTTGCCTGTGCAGAGGCCAAAGCTCCAGTATCACTGCATTGAACCGTTACATCTAATGCTCCGGCTAGTGTAGTCCAGGTTGGTTTGGTAGTATCTTCTATAGTAATCACCTGGGTGAAAGTATCCGAAGTGTTTCCACAATCGTCTTTAACCGTCCAGGTATTAGTATAAGTTCCCGCGTTAGGACAAGACTGAGAAGCTACAAACTGACCGCTGATTTTTACAATATTGCTCACATCGCTATCACAATTATCAGTTGCAATAGGGAAGGTCGCCTGTGCAGAGGCCAAAGCTTGAGTATTACTACATTGAACGGTTACATCTAATGCTCCGGCTAGTGTAGTCCAGGTTGGTTTGGTAGTATCTTCTATAGTAATTACCTGAGTGAAAGTATCCGAAGTGTTTCCACAATTGTCTTTAACCGTCCAGGTATTAGTATAAGTTCCGGCGTTAGGGCAAGACTGAGAAGCTACAAACTGACCGCTTATTTTTACGATATTGCTCACATCACTATCACAATTATCAGTTGCAACAGGGAAGCTTGCCTGTGCAGAGGCCAAAGCCTGAGTATTACTACATTGAACGGTTACATCTAATGCTCCGGCTAGTGTAGTCCAGGTTGGTTTGGTAGTATCTTCTATAGTAATCACCTGGGTGAAAGTATCCGAAGTATTTCCACAATTATCTTTAACCGTCCAGGTATTAGTATAAGTTCCGGCGTTAGGGCAAGACTGAGAAGCTACAAACTGACCGCTGATTTTTACAATATTGCTCACATCGCTATCACAATTATCAGTTGCAATAGGGAAGGTCGCCTGTGCAGAGGCCAAAGCCTGAGTATTACTACATTGAACGGTTACATCTAATGCTCCGGCTAGTGTAGTCCAGGTTGGTTTGGTAGTATCTTCTATAGTAATTACCTGGGTGAAAGTATCCGAAGTGTTTCCACAATCGTCTTTAACCGTCCAGGTATTAGTATAAGTTCCCGCGTTAGGACAAGACTGAGAAGCTACAAACTGACCGCTGATTTTTACAATATTGCTCACATCGCTATCACAATTATCAGTTGCAATAGGGAAGATCGCTTGCGCAGAGGCCAAAGCTTGAGTATCACTACATTGAACAGTTGCGTCTAATGCTCCTACTAGTGTAGTCCAGGTTGGTTTGGTAGTATCTTGTACATTAATTGTCTCAGAACATGTTGATTGACATCCATTGTTGTCTGTAATAGTTAAGTTTAGTGTAAATGAGACCCCACAACCGACTCCGCTAGTCACCAAAACTGTTTGCGATGATGCATTGCCAGGAATTGTGGCATTTCCTGAAATGGACCAACTATAATTGCTCATTCCAGCTGGTGCTGAATAACTATTACCAGTTGAAGATGGACAAAGTGGACCATTCGAACCTGTTATGGAGCATATTGGTAATGGATTTACTGTAATGGTTGCTGTTCCAGTCTGTGCTTGTGAGCAAGTAGTTGAACTTGAATCTTGAACACTTACTAAATTATATGCAAATGTACCAGAGGCTGCAGTAGGTACGGGTACTGTTACAGAATTTCCTATGGTTGTGGTTACTGTTAAATTACCGCCTCCATTGATGTTATAAGTAAAAGTATAAGGAGCGGTTCCTGCTGCTCCTGTGAAAGTTATATTTGGAGCTGTCGCATTTTTACATACCGATATGGTACCGGTAATAGTTGCTGTTGGTAATGGATTCACTGTCACAGTTACCGTAAAAGTACTTCCGGTACAAGTCCCCGATGTTGGAGTTACAGTATATACAACATTTATTGGAGCATTGGTTGTATTGGTCAATGTACCACTGATATTTGTGGCATTACTTCCTGCTGTTGTTCCCGAAATCCCAATTACATTTGGAGCAGCCCAGCTATAGGTGGTACCTGCTGGGATTGTTCCGTTGGTTCCATTGACAGGTGTTACAGTAAAGGTGCCTCCACTGCATATACTAGGGGCAGTTATGTTGGTCAATGCTGGTTTAGGATTCACTGTCACTGTTACCGTAAAAGTACTTCCAGTACAGATTCCCGATGTTGGGGTTACAGTGTATACAACATCTATTGGAGCATTGGTTGTATTGGTCAATGTACCACTGATATTTGATGCATTACTTCCTGCTGCTGTTCCCGAAATTCCAATTACATTTGGAGCGGCCCAACTATAAGTGGTACCTGCTGGGACTGTTCCGTTGGTTCCATCTGCTGGTGTTACAGTAAAGGTACCTCCGCTGCATATAGGGGTAGTTATTGCTGTTATCACTGGTGCGGTACAACACGCTACTAGAGTTATATTATTAACTGTTTTTGTATTTGGAATTACCAGATTTGCTGGATCTGAAATGGTCAAACTAGCAATATACGGACCAGCCGAAGAATAAGTTACAGTATATGGCCCCACTGTCGTTAAACTAACTGGGGAAATTGTTGCAGCTCCCGGAAATGACCAACTATAATTAGTATTTGGTTGAACTCCTGTTGAAGTACTAGTATAAACCACTGTTTGATAAGTACCTCCATCACAATTTTTATTAATAGAAAAATCGGCGAACAAAGGTGTTCTTATAATTATCCCAGTTGAAAGTGCACTACTACATTTAGGAGGATTACAAGTAATCATAGAAAGACTTTGAGCAGGCGTAATGGCTTGCCCACCTGTTTGCCATCCCAAATAAATATTTTTTAACTCAAGGGATTGACCTGCAGTATAGTTTGTAATTTAAGCCATTCTATATTTAGAACCGGCTGTAATTATACTTCCTCTAATTTTAATTGTTAATCTATCCGTTGTTGCTCCAACAAAATTAGAGTTATCGAAATTTTTTCGAACTCCTCCAACCAGATAGTCAAATTGAAATAACAAATCATATTTGGAACTGTTAGATGAAACAGTAACCCAAATATACAATCCATTTACAGGATTTGTAATGTAAGCCAGAGTAGCCACATTTCCAACATTATCACCTAAATAAACATCTCCAAAATTTACATCCTGAGAATTACATTGTGAAAAGGAACAAGCTGGATCTGTTGTTAATGAAGCATTGGTATTATCGAATGTAACATTTGTATTTTGTGAATAGCCAATTGTTGTAGAAAACAACAATATTAAAAAAGCTAAAAACGGAATAAAAGTAATTTTTTTCATAATCCTTATTATTTAAATAAACCAGTAATTAATTTTTTATTAAGCATGAAATTTTATTCAATTTTCAATAAATAAAATTTGTGATTGTTGCTTGTGTTTTTTGGAGGAAAACCTGAATATTTAAAAGCTATTGATTCACCTAATCTAACCGTAGGATTTGTTTGTGAATAACTGTTTATTGTAGAAGAGAACAGAACTAGAATGTCTGTACGATTTGGGTAGTTTTTGTTTTCATACTTTTATGTTTTATATTTTATGAAATATTTAAGTTTTTAACAGAATCAAAGTTATATACTCTGTTTTTAATAATTATTATTAATCCTTTGAACAACTTAAAAACTCGTTGAAATGATATTTTTGTGATATGAAAATGAAAAATGGATGCCCAGTTTGTTTGATTTAATATTTTATAGTAAGGAAAATCATTGAAAAAGTCACTTCCAGTAAACTATATAACTTATTGTATTTCAGATAGTTACATTGTTTGTAATGCTTGTGATGTTTGTGTATAGGAAAAATATCGACGAGTTGCATCTATTATAGACGAAATACAATTTGTCAAATAATTGAGATAGGAAATTTAAATAGTTTAAATAGTTTTAATCGGTTTGATTTTATTGTGATCAAAAAGATTATTGTTTAATTATATTGATTGGCAACGAGGGAGAGAATAAAGACAAACAATAAGAGTAATTTATTGAGGACGATTACATTCGTGTACTTAATCATTACTTTATTACTAAACGGTTAGGGAATTTCAAATGGTAAGAAAAAGCAAGATCGATTAATAAAATACCGAATATTTATTGGATCACTTTGCGAAAAGATTATTGTTTTGGTTCTGTCGCATACAAGAATAAGATTTAGTTTTAGGAATCTAAATTTTTCATTTCATGAATACTAAAGGTTATTGTTATCCAAAATCTATTATTCTTTAAGCCGTATATTTCAAACTTAGGTTTTCATTAAGTTACTGAGATGTTGAAGAGATAATGAAAATGAGGGGGTTCAAGTTGACCATGCTGCAATCCAACATTGGGTATGTAAATTTTACCCATTTATTGAAGTGCAAATGAACAAATGAAAGAAAGAAGTTGGTACTAGCTGGAGAATGGATCAGAACCTAACTCTTGCCGTTTACTTTCTTTTAACAGCAGTACATTCAATTTCGATAGAAGCATTTTTTGGCAGAGCAACTACTTGAATTGTGCTTCGAGCCGGATAAAAAGTTTTAAAATAACTAGCATATATTTCGTTGACGATATCAAATTGCTTTATGTCTGTGATAAAAATAGTTATTTTGGTAATATGATTTAAATCGGAATGATTATCAGATAGTATGATTTTTAAGTTTTCGAATATCTGAATTGTTTGTTCTTTAATTCCTTCTTTCAAAATATTTGTTTTTGGGTCTATGCCAATTTGTCCCGAAGTAAAAATAAAATCACCATAATTAGTTGAATGAGAATAAGGACCAATTGGTTCTGGTAAGTTAGAATGATTTACTGTTACTACTTTTTTAGTATTAATACAAGAGGAGAAAGTTATTGTGATTACAATAAAAGCTATTTTATTCATGATAAATTCATTAATATTTAATACAAAGAGGTTCAGATTTTTATAGCTGAACCTCCTGATGTATTTTTATTTTTTAATAAAATTCAACAGCTCCGTATTGAATTTTGCTAATTCTTCAATAAATAAAGCATGTCCACTTTTTTCGAAAGGAATTAACGTTGAGTTTTTTATGTTAGCATGCATTTGTTCTGCTAATTCATAAGAACAGATTTTATCCTGTTTACCATGAAGTATTAAAGTTGGAATAGTAATCTTTTTTAAATCTTGACGTAAGTCTGTATCTCTTAAAGCCTTTAAACTTTCAGCCGTAGCATAAAAAGAAGATTGTCCTTGAATTGTTCCTAACCAATTTCCTAATCCAGGAGATACGCTGGTTTCATTTGCCGGAAATATTTTTCCAAAATTTTCGAATAATTGAGGTCTGTTCGTGTTATTTAATTCGATTAAACCAGTAACATCTTCTTTAGTCCAGAAACCAAAGTTAAAATCGGCTCTTTTTGTCCAAATTGGTGCAGCAGCTCCAAATAAAGCCAATTTTGAGATATGGAATGCGTTGTATTTTGCTGTATAATGTATTACAATTGCACCACCCATTGAAAAACCACCTAAAGTTGCATTTTCAATTTTTAGTTTATCAAGAACTACTTTTATATCATCTGCAAAGACATCATAATTATATTTTCCTGCAGGTTTATCAGAAAGGCCATATCCACGTAAAGTAATTCCAATTACGCGATATCCTTTTTCGATAAAAAAAGCATATTGATACTGGTACATTGCATCACTTAATGGCCAGCCTTGAATTAGTACAATTGGTTGTCCTGATCCCAGATCTGTTACATGTAGCTTTACATTTTTTTCAACTTCAATATATTCTTCTCTTCCTAAAGCTCCGGGAGTTCTTTTTGTCTGGGAAAATGTTTGATTAGTTGTTAGAAATAGAATAATTAGTCCGATTGTTAAAATTAATTTTTTCATTTTGTTAAAATTTTATAAGTTCTTAATTATCTAAATTATATTCAAATAACATGCTGTAATTGTTAATCGTTTATTTTTCAGATTTTTAAGTTTTTCAACCTTAATTTTAATTTACGGTATTTCGTAAAAATAATCTATGGTGTTATAAAAATTTTACGTTTTGCTCTGCTGGTAGGCTGACTTTTTAGCCACTTATAATAAGTGCTGGAGTCTACTTGGAAAATTTTACACATCTCGATAATGGGAAACTTATCAGCGTTTTCTCTAATGAATTCCATAACTCAAACCGTGGAGGAATGTTTTAAAAAAACCGTCTTAACTTTTTGTGGCAAAAAAGGTATCTCCTCTAATAATTGTGAGCTTCAAAAGTCATTTGATTTTGAGGTTTTTTTGTTCGAATTTTTTTAGCATTTATCTAATATTTGGTATCGATGTTTCTGGGAATATTGATTCGAATACCTTATGATATTTACTTAAAGGTCATCTCTCCCTGCTTAATATTTTTATTATTTGTTGTTTCATTTTATAAAATGAAACAAGATATCTTGATATAGAGTATTGTGTAAAGTGTATATTTATGGTAGTCAATTGTTTATATGTTGAAAATGAATTCCAAAAAGTATAGATCTTAGTATTGTTAATATGGAATTTTATTTACCGAAAAAAAAGAAAACAGTACAATTTCAACATCTGATTCCGAATATGAATTTACTGGTGAGGTAACAGAAACAATCATAAAAAATATCTATACTGAAGTTGATTTAAATTAAGCGATAAAGGCCTGTCGTTTTTTTACTCAACTGTATATTTTACTAGCAGTTGGGAGAGAAATCTGAAAATGAAATAACTCCTGATAAAATGTTTACCATACTATACTACACTCCTGAATAACTGATTTTTACGTTAAACATACATACTAAATATACTAGACTTACTTAATCTTTCTGAATATAGTTTTCATGATGGTTGAAGTACTTGTAAGGCTTTACAATGTTATATGCCGAATTATTTGTTATGAATACTTCTATTGAACCTGAATATGTTACAGATATACGCAGTTTGTAAAATTAAACAGTTAAAAATTTTAATTAAGAAAATTCTTATAAAATTAAATAATAAATATATGAGAACAATAATTCAGAAAATTTTTTAAATAAATGTGAATTATTTGGATCAGATTAAATGAAATGAAAAAACTTATATATAAGGTATTGATATCTAGTTTTTTATGCCTACATGCTTAATGATTTTATTTGTTATTTCCATATATACCTTAATCTATAAGTTTAAAAACTTTTACAGGCAAAAATAAATCTATTTTCAAGAGAACTTTGCACCTTCAAATCTAGATGTTTGAATTTTAAATACTTAAGAAAATAATTAAACGCATAATAATTAAGGTTATGAAAAATAGATTACTCCCTTTATTTGTGGTTTTAGGATCTTTCTCTGCTTATTCTCAGGTAGGTGTCGGGACAAAAACTCCAAATGCATCATTGTTTTGGTTTAGGTTAAATAGTAATAATAGAGCGATAATTATATTTTAAATTTGCTTTTTAAGTCATAATTTCAAAGCTTTTACGTAAGATTTCACAGCAATTATTTTTTTTAAGTTTCAATTTTATCAAAACAAATAACGTAAGGTTAATCTTATATTGTTGTTTGTTTACCTTATCGAAGACAAATAGTGTGCTTACATTTTTTATATTTGCTTAGTAGTTAATTATCAGTTTGTTATTTTTTTAGATCATAAAAAGTATATAATTTTTGTATAGGAATTTCTCCCGATGTAGGGAATAATTACTCGTTTTTAGTGATTTATTTTTTTATTAAGTGTCTTTAATCAATTTCTAAAATTTTGGACGTTTTAGTTTTATTATTACTTATTGCGTTTTTACTTTTAATATTTGATCTTTTTCATATTCGTTTAATGATTTAAAAAGTGTTTCTGTTTCAGAAATATGATATTTTAGGTGATTATAGACATGTTATATGTCTATAATATCGTAGCACATAATAACCATGAGTTGAATTATGTTTTCAAGTTTCCAGTATTATCTGCCCCGGTATATCGAAGTAAAATTGCCTTAACTTTCTCATTAATTAAAATAGCAGGTTTATCATAATTGATAGAATATTTTGCGATAAGATTGTTTGCTGTATGGCAGGATGTCTTCTTTTCTCTCTTTCAGGTATATTAACAACATTTATTCGATGGTATAAATCTTCTCTTAAAGTGCCATCTTGAACCATTTTATACAAATCATTATTTGTGGCCGAAATTATTCTTACTTCTAATTTTTCAGGATTTCGTGAGCCAATTTTTGTAATTCTGAATCTTAATTTCTACTATAACGTCTTGATTAAATGTCCATGCTTTTTTATGGAAGAGAATATTTTTTTTTAAAGATCTTTTTTTTCTATTTGATGAGATTGTGATATTGTTTTGAAATTTCATAAAGACAAGTAAGTTCTTTAACTCTTGCTTTGAGTTTTTTTTCTATTTGGGCGAGTTTCATTTCGTGGGAAAATATTTATATTTTTTTTAATCGAGGGCAAATGTAATTAAATATTTTAGTTAACGATCTTACTATTTTGGTTTATTTAACTAATTAATTATTAAATAAATATGATTTTATTTTAAGTCTTATAATGATACTTTTTTGCCTTATGAAGGTGTTTTTTTTGTGCTTATTTTTAGATAGTAAATATTTGGTAAAAAAAATAGTAGCAAATAATAATTTGAAGAATAAAACTTGTTTTTTAATAGATATTTTTGAGATGAATCCCGTTGAGAAAAAGCTTCTACGATTGACTATATATGATATAGAAAATTCTCTCTTATAGTTTTATAATATTTATCAGCCTTTAAATTTGTCGGAAATTATGATTGGAATATTGCATGGTT
This sequence comes from uncultured Flavobacterium sp., assembly GCF_963422545.1. Classification (NCBI taxonomy): domain Bacteria; kingdom Pseudomonadati; phylum Bacteroidota; class Flavobacteriia; order Flavobacteriales; family Flavobacteriaceae; genus Flavobacterium; species uncultured Flavobacterium sp. Next base: position 58,015 of record NZ_OY730243.1, on the reverse strand, counting down.
TCCTAAACACAAAATATGTTTCATTTTATAATTTGGAACAAAGTTTCGCTTCTAAATATTTATTAATAGAGAGTAAACTATATAATTTTATAGTGTTAATTTTCAATAAGTTGAGGATTAATTTAAGATTTATGAATGTAACTTTTTGTATAATTTAAAAAATTAGATAATGAAAATTAAGTTCAATTTGCTAAAAACTACCTTGGTATTGTTCGTTTCAACAGTATGTTCTGTCAATGCTCAAAAAAAACCTAATATACTGATTATTTTCGGTGACGATGTTGGAGTTTCAAATGTGAGTGTTTACAGTCGCGGTTTAATGGGCTTTACAACACCAAATATTGACAAGATTGGAAATGAAGGCGCCGTTTTTGTTCAATATTATGCGCAGCAAAGTTGTACCGCAGGCCGTGCTGCACTTATTACAGGGCAATCTCCTTATCGTACCGGTTTAACAAAAGTAGGATTACCGGGATCACCAATTGGTTTGCAAAAAGAAGATCCTACTATTGCTGAATTTCTAAAACCTTTGGGCTATATGTGCGGACAGTTTGGTAAAAATCATCTTGGAGATCAGGACAAATATTTACCAACAGCTCATGGATTTGATGAGTTTTTTGGAAATCTGTATCACTTAAATGCTGAGGAAGAACCAGAGAATCCGGATTATCCAAAAGGAGAAGAATTTAAAAAAGCTTTTGGTCCTCGTGGTGTTTTAAAAGCTACTGCTGGCGGAAAAATAGAAGATACAGGGCCTCTTACTAAAAAAAGAATGGAAACAGTAGATGAAGAATTTTTGGGAGCTGCCAAAGATTTTATTACAAAATCAGTCAAATCCGGGAAACCTTTCTTTACTTGGTTTAATAGTACCAGAATGCATGTTTTTACCCATTTAAAACCTTCATCCGCAGGAAAAACCGGATTAGGTATTCAAGCTGATGGAATGGTCGAACATGATGAAATGGTTGGTGAACTTTTAAAACTCTTAGATGATCTTAAAATTGCAGATAATACAATCGTAATTTGGTCTACTGATAACGGTGCAATGAAAAACCAATGGCCTGACGGAGGTTCATCTCCGTTTCGTTCAGAAAAAGATACCAACTGGGAAGGTGCTTATCGTGCTCCTGCAGTTGTTCGCTGGCCAGGAGTTATCAAGCCCGGAAGCAACTTAACCGGTTTGTTTTCGGCAGAAGATTGGTTGCCTACTTTAGTGGCTGCAGCCGGAGGAGATCAAAATTTAGTGGAAAGTGCCCAAAATGGTGTTCAGGAAGGAAGTAAAAATTTCAAAGTTCATTTAGACGGTTACAATCAATTGCCTTATCTTAAAGGTCAAGGCGGAACTGCCCGCCATGAGTTCGTCTATTTTGATGATGATGGTAACTTAGTGGCCTATCGAGATGATCGTTTTAAATACATTTTTCAGGCACAATATGCAAAAGGAATGGAGATATGGCGAAATCCTATGGTAAAATTAAGAGCTCCAATTACAGTCGATTTAATGGCTGATCCATACGAATATGCAGTAGATAGTTCTATTGGTTATGAAAAATGGCTTATCGACCGTGCATTTTTGATTTTACCGGCAGTATCAAAAGTATCCAAATATTTAGAAACCTATCGTAAATTTCCGCCGCGTCAGGCACCGGCAACATTCTCAATTGATGATGTAATTGCAAAATTACCAAAACCTCAAATGGATCGATGATACCTATTAAATAGAATTATAGTTTATACATACTTTTATTTTTGATAAACATTCTATTTGATGGAAAGTTTCTTCAAATCCTGTAAAAAATTGGTTCATAAACAAGCTTTTAAGAGCCATCAAAAATTACAAACCTCCAAAGTCACTTGATTTTGGAGGTTTTTTTGATTTGGGAAAGTTGAGTGATTTCCAATTTATTTCTTCAACATTTGCTGTTTTATAAAGTGTTGAATTATTTCATAATTGTTCTTTTTACAAGTTATCTGACTCAAAACCTTGTTCAGTATTTTTTGTTTTATCCAGGTGACAAATTTTTATGATGATAAGGCAAGATATTTTTTTGGGTTAAAGTTTAAACAAATATTTTGATTTGAATTTTTATGAGATAAAATTTATAGATTATTTTTCTTACAATTTATAAATTTAGAGTAATTTAAAAAAAAAGGCAGAAACTGGTTGAGATATGAGTTTTAATGTGCTCGTACACATAATTTTAATGTGCACGAGCACATTTTTTTTAAATTTTATTTTTTATGTTAAAAAAAAAATATAGTTTAGTCATGTAATTATGAGAAATAATGTTTAATTCTTAAGTTAATAATGATAAAATTATTATTTGTTTACTATTCTATTCTGTTTTAAGCTTTTTTTAAGAATTGAACAAATAACGATTAACAGCGGTTTACACCATTTTTTATAATTGTAGAATAACACCATTAAAATGAGCATTTTTTATGCTGAAATACAAGGTTTTTAAAGAGATAAAAAAGTAAAAAGAGAATGATAAAAAAAAATAATAGTAATTACTAAACTAGAAGTCTTAAAGAGCGGAATAGAACAAATTGAGGTTTGCTTTTAGTATAAAGTAATAAAAAAAAAGTAGATGAAGTTAGCATTAGTAGCCGTTGAAGTAAAACTTAAAAAAATACAGAATCAAGGCAATTATAAAAAAGAAGCATGGAAGAATTAATTAAAACCGTCTTTAAAGATTTTTATCCGGACAAAACAATCCTTACTTATTCTGCCATCGATTTTGGTCTGATCAATAGTACTTATAAAATTGAAACTGTTGATGGAGATTATATTTTGCAAAAAATGAATCAGGTTGTGTTTCCCAATATAAAATCGTTACTAAATAATAAGATAAAAACCAGTTGGTATTTGAATGCAAACGGGTTTCCTACTTTAAAATTTATTGCAAATAGAGAAGGACATTTTTATTCACAACAAGGTCAGGCAATTTGGCAGCTTTCAACTTATATTCCTTCCGTGGTTTTAGATCGAATTGATTCAAATACAGTTGCAAGTCAGGTTGGGGCTTATCTGGGTAAGTTTCATAAAGCATTGCTCGGTTTTCCTATTTCGGAATTAGGGTACACAATTCCGGATTTTCATAATACCATAAAAAGATTTTCTGATTTTGAAGAAAGTATAAAAAATGCTACACCACAAAGGTTATCGAAAGCAAAAAAATCAATTGTGTTTTTAGAATCTAATTTTAAAAATATTCAAGGCGTTGCTAATGCTATAAATACACAAAAAATACCTTTGAGAGTGGTACATAACGACACTAAAATAGGAAATATGCTTTTTGATGAAAATAAAAATATTCTATGCATTATTGATTTTGATACGGTAATGCCCGGAAGTATTTTTCATGATGTAGGTGATAGCTTAAGAACGGGGGCCAATACAGCTACAGAAGAAGAAAAAGATTTGTCAAAAGTACGTTTTGATACAGAAATTTATGAGGCTTTTATGAAAGCTTATGTTGATCAAGCTTCTTGTTTTATGTCTGAAGAAGAAGCAGAAAACATTCATCTGAGTTTACCACTAATCCTTTTTGAACAAGCCTGTCGTTTCTTGGGAGATTATTTAAATAATGACAGTTATTATACTACAACATACGAAGATCAGAATCTGGTGAGAGCAAAAACACAGATTAAGCTTATGGATGATGTACAGTTGTATTTGAAAACAAAAAAACAAGTCATTTTCTAAGGAAGATTTTAAAATTTTCGAAAATAATATTGCCTTTAACCAAAGTAAAAACCAATAAACCAATAACCAATGAATGTAGTTTATTAAAATTAAAAGGAAAAAAAATCAGAGCAATAAAAGTACTTTTTAGATAGCCCTGATTCCTGCAAATCAAAAAAACAGTTTGTTTTTTAATGTCTGATTTTAAGAATGTTAAGTCGTATTCGGTTTAGCCACGGCTCTTTCTATGCCTTTTTTTAAAATAAATAAAAGCAAATTATCTAAAAATAATACTGTTTCATTTTGATTCTAATTTTTGATTTTGAAATAAAATAAAAAACGCCAACAACGTGCCAGATAAGGCTACTGTACTCTTTGTTATGTTATTAACCAATTGATTAAATAGAATTATTAACCAATAAACAACCAATTTTATGAAAAACCAATTTAACCCGATAAATGTCGGGCTATTAACCAAACAAAAAAAGATATTTCTCTGGACGAAGAAGAATTCGATATTCTTTTTTGCCACTTTATGTAGTATTTCCTCTTTTGGTCATACATTAAAATTGTCACATCATTTAGAAAAAGGTGAGGTAATGAAACATGCTGAGAAAACAAAAGCAGAAAGGAATCTGAATTTTGTTGTCGATGATAATCCTATTATCGGAAAAGTTACAGGTGAATTAGGTGAAAGCCTTTTTGGAGCTTCTATTAAAATTAAGGGAACAAACAAAGTAGAGTCTACAGATGTTGACGGAAGCTTTTCTATTGCAGCCAAAGAGGGTGATGTTTTGATTATTTCTTATGTTGGATATATTACTAAAGAAGTAACAGTGGGTAATCAGAAGCAATTAAACATTAAACTTAAATCAGCCCAAAACGATTTAAGTGACGTTGTTGTTATTGGTTATCAAAAGGTACATAAAAAAAATGTCAACGCAGCAGTATCAACTATTAGCAGTAAAGATTTGCAGGATATCCCGGTGATTAGTGTTTCTTCTATCATTGGTAGTTTAGCCACAGGAATACAAACGCCTACTCAAACGGGTGCACCGGGAGGAAGAGGTTCTTTGGTTATTCGTGGTAATACCAGTATGTCAGGTTCTGGATATAGTAGTCCACTTTATGTAATCGACGGAGTACAAACATCTTTAGAAGATTTAGCCGGATACAATACTTCTAATACAGACTTTTTGGCCTCTTTAAATCCAAATGATATTGAAAAAATAGATTTCCTAAAAGATGCTTCTGCGGCTGCGATTTACGGATCACGTGGGGCAAATGGGGTAATTATTATTACTACCAAAAAGGGAGGAGCTTTGGATAAACCCGAATTTACTTTTTCATTAAACACAGGAATATCTCCTATCCCAAATTTAGTGAGAATGAATGTCGGATCTGCCGAAAGAAATGCCAAGATGGCAATGCTTTATAAATGGTGGAAGTCTGATGATGTGCAGACATCGCATGTACCAATGGTTTTATCTGATAGTTTGAATCCTGCATTTAATAATAAAGTAGATTATCAGGGATTATTTTATAGAACCGGAATTTCTAACAAGTATAATTTAAGTATGAGAGGTGGAAGCGAAGCCACAAACTATCGATTGTCATTAGGGTATGATAATGTAGAAGGAGTTATTAAAAACTCTGGTTTTAAGCGCTATACTTTTTCAGGGAATATTAATTCTAAAGTAGGACAAAATTTTGAAAACCAATTTCGAGCTAATCTGGTGCAAACTGACAATCAAACAGGTCAGGGAAATCCTGATGGCGGAAGATTTCAATTCAATAATACCTTGCCTACTGATCCTTCGAACTTAAATTCTTCTTTGTTTTATGTTTCGGATACTAAAATTAAATCGTTACAAGGAGAATTATCAGATAAACTGAATACAGATGAAACCATACAAATGACGCTTTCGGATTTTATGAAATATGATTTCACGAGCGCTTTTTCTGTTAATGCCCAATTTAATTACGTGTATAGTTCTGAAAAGAAAAATTATTATGAACCTTCATCAGTACGTGAAGAAGGAGACGGTTTTGCTAGTTATGCCTTATATAACCGAAAAAATTTATCATCGGATCTTTACGTTAACTACTATAAGAAATTCGGGAACAATACCATTACAGCAGTATTAGGACAAAAAACGGATTATAATAAATATGAAGATATGTTTATGTACGCCAAAGGTTTTGGTGTAGATGCGATCAAGGTTATCAACGAGCGCTATACTCAAGGTCAAATTAATGGGTACACAAGTATAGAGTCAAACGCATTACTATCTTATTTTGGTCGTTTAGGGTATCGTTTTAAAGAACGTTATATGGTTGATGTTGCCTTTAGTAGAGATGGTTCTTCTCGTTTTGGTCAAGATGTTCGATATGCTAATTTCTCTTCGGTAGCGTTGGGTTGGATTATTTCTGACGAACCTTTCATCAAAAAAATCACCGGAAATGTTTTGAGTTACGCAAAATTAAGAGCCAGTTATGGTGTAAATGGAAACGAAATTGACGAGAATTTTTTGAGATACGGATCATACAAATTAGGTTATGGCGGAAATCCATTATGGTCTAATTTAATGAATGTTTCTACTTATGGAGGAACAACAGGAGTTGTAACCGATTATAACACGATTGGGAATCCTAATCTTTCGTGGGTAAATTCAAAACAATGGGATATTGGTTTTGATATGGACTTGTTTAATAATCGAATCAATATAACTTTTGATGCTTATAATAAGAAAACAGAAAACCTATTATTCGAAACACTTTTTCCTGCTTATTCGGGATTCAATCAAGCAAAGTCAAATGTAGCCGGGGTAATGAATTACGGTTGGGAAGGATTGGTTAAATGGCAAATCTTTTCAATTGGAAATCCTTGGAAACTGGAAATAAGCACGGGAATGAGCCAAAACAAAAACTACGTAACTAAGCTTCCTAACGGAAACAAGGATTACTATGGATATGATGCAAATAGAGATAGAAGTTATGGATATGTGGTAGGGATGCCATTGATTCTTCCTGTACAATTCAAGAATGAATATATTGTGGATAATCTAAATCAGTTACCAATAAATCCATACACTGGAGAAATACTACATGGCAAGTCTGCTTGGGGAACTATAGCACCAGGTACACCAATCTGGAAAGATTATAATGGTGATTATCTATTAGATGAAGCTGGCGATTATAAATTGGACACCTCATTTAAACCAACACCTAATTTCACAGGTTTATTCAATATCAATTTAAAATACAAAGGTTGGTATTTACAAGCCTATAGCCAATTCTCGTTCGGATCTGATATTATAGATTCGTCTACACAAAAATATTTGGATAATTACGACAGGGGAGACGATTGGGCTGTTAAAGGGTTACAGGATCTAAGCGGATTGTATTTTTGGGAGAAACCTGGAGATGGTGCAGCAGGAGCACATTATCCGGCTTTGTATCCGGCTCGTCCTAATACAACTCCTTATTATAGATTTAGAAGCGGTCAATCTTTGTGGAAAGAAAGTGGTGATTATTGGAAAATATCAAACGCTTCTATCGGATATACAATTGACAAAAGTCGTGTTTTAGAACAAATACATATTTCTCGCGTACGTATTTATGGTTCGATTATAAATCCATATCAATGGCAACGTTCTAAGGTCGTTGCAGATGCTTCTCAAGTTGATGAAATGGGATACACTCTAGGAAATGGATATCCACAATCAAAAACAATCTCACTTGGATTGGATGTTAAATTTTAAATGAATTAAAAATGAAAAAATATACATACAATAAAATAGCGGTTCTGATTTTTTGTTTGTTTAGCTTGTTTGGCTGTACAAATATGTTGGATCAAGAGCCAATGGGGCTGGCAACTCCACAAAATTTTTGGGTTTCTCAGGCCAATGTTGAATCAGCATTAGCAGGAGATTATGCTTTGCTTAAAGAAGCTTTGACTAAAGATTCAAACTTCTTATTATGGGGAGAGTTTACCGGAATGACTTTTATGAATAGTCAATTTTGGATTGTAGATTATATCGAAGGAAATGGAAATTATGTTTTGGCGTATCGTGATGATTCTCGTAATTGGAAAGGGTTTTACAGAGCAGCAAACTGGGCTCTTTCTATCGAAAAACATGTAAGTGAAATGCCGGATAGTGCTTTCAGATCGAAAGCTGAAAAAAACAGGCTTATTGGAGAAGCAGCTTTTGTAAGATCATTGTCTTATTTCTATCTGGCACGTATCTGGGGTGATGCACCAATTGTAGACGAAGTTATAGAGACTTCAGATCAATTGATTAAGGATGGTTACATCGTTACAAAACCAAGAGAGAATGAACTTAAAGTCTTGGATTTTTCTTTGGCTGCAGCCAATAAAGCGATCAGTTTATTAGAATACTCTTCACCTGGCGCTCCTAAATGGGCTATTACAGCCAATAAAGCAAGTGCCGAAGCCTTAAAAGCACATATCACGCTTTGGTATGCCAGTAGAGATCATGGTAATGCCACTATGATTACTCAAGCTCTTGCGGCTGCCAATTCGGTGATTCAAAACAGTCATGCTTCACTTATTGATTATGTAAATGAAGGTGTAGATGGATTTAATAATATGTGTATCGGTCAATCTAAAACAGGTCTTTTTGAGATTAATATCAGTTCTGCCATGAATGAATCGTATCGAGTTGACGGAGGTGATACCACTCCAACCGGATTAACCTTAACGAATCCGTTTTTTCTAAGCCCTAATTCAAATGCCCCTATTATTAGTGACGATTTTTATGGTAAGGACATGATGAATTCAGATCCGGACAGAGACAATGATAAACGTAAGGAATTGTTTTTTAGTGATTTTGATTCAAATGAACGATCTTCTTTAATGAAATATTCTCAAACAAATCGTGATGGTCAGTCATCTGATCCCTATGCGAAATTTTCAGAATCCAACATCTTAATTTTTAGATTGGCAGATGTCTATCTTCTTAGAGCGGAAGCAAATATGAAATTAGGAAATACTTCAGCTGCCGTTGCCGATATTAATATAATCAGATCTAAGGCTAATGTACCTAACTATACTGGTGCCACGGATAATGAATCGCTTACTAAAGCCATTTTTGACGAGCGTGCCATTGAATTTGTAGGAGAAGGACAGTCAGGATTTGACAGAATCAGGATGAATTACTTTACGGGGGTGAGCTGGATGAATCCAACCAGAATTGCTCATAAAGGCTGTTTTTGGCCAATTGATCCATCTGTAATCTCAATTAATGCTGCCATTATTCAAACCGACTATTGGAAAGGTAAGCTGTAATTTATTTAATAATTTTTAAAGAAGATAAACATGAAATATATAGTTATAATAATAGTGCTTTTCAGTATGTATTCCTGTACAAACGACAATTATCTTATAGATGGCGGTTTGGCCAATCAGAATGTTGGAATGTCTACTTATGATTTTCTAAAATCGCATAAACAACTTGACACATTGGCTTTATTGATCGAAAAAGCAGGTATGATTGATGTGGTTAACGCCAAATCAACGACTCTCTTTGCTCCAAATAATTTGTCTATAAAAAATTATATTTTTTATATGAAAGGTATAGAAGAGAATCCAAATTATGGTATTAACGATATTCCTGTAGACGATTTGAAAGAAATGTTGGGAGGGTATATTTTTGATCAAAGTCTGGATCGCAGCAAATTGGTAAAAGAAGGTAAAATTTATCTAGCCCATAATGGAGAAGAGAGAGGAATTTCTCTTATACCTGTTGAACAATATAAGGATCAATTAGATCAATTTCCGGAGTATGTGGTTTATTCTTTCAAAGGATTGGATAATTATTGGGGGACTAATCCAGATGATGGCAGCAATGATGATGTTCATACTATTGTCAGAACCTCCAATTTAATTTCTACCAACGGAGTAATCCATGTGCTGCAAGGGTCTCATCATTTTTCGAATTATATCATCAATTAATCGCTCATTTTGAGGAAACAATGTTCGATCAAAAATGAAATAGCCAGAATCAATTTTTGAAATCTATTTCAAAGAAAATTTTAAAAATAATATATGTACATATGAAAAAGATAATTTGTTTATTAGGCATTACCCTATTTATATTGTCCTGTGAGCAGCCAGAAGTGGGCTATATCAGTGATAATATACATTCATTACAAGACACAATCACCGTTCCTCGCGGGGTGTTTTTTTCTTCTGTGCCGCCGGCGGTAGAAGGATCAACATATCCACTGGAATGGGCAATTACCAGCATTACGGATAAAGACGGTAAACCAACCACTGAATTGCAAGATAAGCATGAGATTATGACCTGGACGGCTCCATTTGATCCTACTACGGATACTACGCTGGAATTGGCTATGAAAAAATTAAAACTGAGTCCGCAACCCTCTATTATAATGAATCCCGTAAGTGGAGAATTTGTCTTCACACAAGCCTCGAAAGCGGTTGTTCAGGATAATTTTATAGTAAATGTCAGTGCGAAAAATGTTCGTGGAGAACGTCAATTAGATCATTTTACACGTGTAAAAATGGGACCTTTTGTTCCAATTGAATTCAAAACCGAAATGCGATCAAGATTGCAATTGGGTAAAGGAGGAGGCGTTTATGATACCGGTTATACGTATTCTGTACTAAACGATAGTGATCCAAAAGTTGCTGGTGTATTAAACGGAACAGATCCTTATATCACTATCACTAAAATAAGTGATGAGCCAAAATTAGGCATTAAAGTAAAAATGATTATTGCTGATAGTCATGGAACAGCCCTTGATCCTAATAAAGTAGTTTTTAATTATGGCGGAGGATCTGTGGCTTTACAAAATTACCATGACAATACTATAGGAACGGTACTGGATTCTGAAAGCACCACTTTTGGATTACCGGCTCCACCATTCCCTCAATATGCGAGAAATTATACAGGTAATGATGCTTACTTAATGTATTATTTGACAACATCAGATGCTTTTACAGTTGATAAAGCAGCTTTTGAAGCAGCAAATGGAGCAAAGGACTGGAGTAAATACATAGATCCTGCTACTGGTCAAATTCGAAACAGAGCTTACATACGATGGGGAATGAAAATTAATGATTCCGGTACTTGGGAAATTAGAATGAAAATTCCATATACAACCAAAAAATAGCTTTGTATGATAAGTAGGCATCTGTATACTTGATTGTACGAACTATATTTTAAAATTATTTGAGTCTAAAAAATATCAAATGATTTAACCATATCCCATTTCGAAAGTAAAACTTTTATTTTTTTTATTGTTGGGATATTAAAATTTATAAATAAAAAAACATATTGGATATCAGCCTGTTATAGTAATTTTTAAGCAGTTAATTTATTGAGAAATAAAGAATTATATTTTTTGTCACGTACTAAAGAAAAATAATATTAACAATTAATCAACTTTAAAACTATGAGATCAACTACCCTTTTTTCCGGGCCATTAGTGGCTATGTTTTTCCTTTTATCTGTTGCAATGTCTTGTCAGGAAGACACCATTAAAGAAAGCCCGCAAGCATTAAAATCGGGCAAAAGTTCTGCAAAGGTCGCTGCGGTAAGCGGAGAAAATGCAGCGCCATCTGAACACCTCTTCTTTTCTTTTCCATCCGATGCGATTCTTAAATTGCACAAAATAAAAATTACCCAATCAGCCAATGCTGAGTATTTCTCTGTTCACAATTATTCAGGAGGTTATGCAGGCTTACAACAAACGCCTGACAATTCCTTTGGAACACCCAATATTCTGATTTCTTCATTATGGGATCCTAATACTGCCGGAGGAGTTTTTTCTGAAGTTGCTTACGCCGATCCCGCAACTGTAACTAGCAGATTTGGGGGCGAAGGTGACGGATACAAAACAATTAATCCTTATCAATGGACGCTTAACACCTGGTATAATATAGCTTTGAGAGCGTGGAAATTAAATGGAAAATTATACATCGGTACCTTTATCCAAAATCAGACTACCGGAATTTGGTTTCATACCTCCACATTGGCTGTTCCTGAAAGAACCACTTTCTTAGGCTCAGGCAATGATGCCTTTTTAGAAAACTGGACAGGATCTGATCCTGCTTATGATGGTAGATATATTAGAAAAGCCTTTTTTAAAGATTGCTGGAACTTAAGTATTACAAATACTTGGGAAAAGCACACTAGCAGAAGTTTTAGTGCTAATGACGGTGATCAAGCCAGAAACGGAATATATGACAGAGCTTTTAATTCTGGCTATGATGCTACAGAAGATGCTTATTTTATGGAACACGGTGGCAATGTTCAGCCTAGTGCCGGATTTGGAACGGGACGTACCTTAGATCTTCCGGTACAAACCAATCAGGGTAGTGCTCCGGTTTTAACCATTGGCCAGATTCAATCTGCCACAGCCACTAGCAGCGGTAGTGCAGTAACTGTAAATTGGACAAACAATCAAACCAAAAGCCCGCAATTTTCTTCTAAAGTAGAGTTGCTTGATCCTTCGGGAGTAGTAGTAAGTACCGTAAACGAAATATTACCTCAAAAAAGATCTGCGACGATTACCAGCACATTAGGTACCGGAACTTATTCAGTAAGAATCACTATTACAGATATTTTCAACCAAAATTCTACTCCATTAATAGTACCGGTTACAGTTAATTCTGGTCCATCAGAAGGTACTTGGTATAAAATTAAAAATGCATCGAGCGGTCTTTACCTGGCTATTGCGAGTAACAGTACTGCCAATAGCGCTTTTCTTGTAGAAAGCACCAGTGCGACCGGAAACGGGCAAAAGTGGAAATTTAATGCACAGGGAACTGCTTATGTAATTGTTAATGCCAATAGTAATAAGGCACTCGATATATCAGGTGGGACGCAGACATTAGGTGGAAATATTATTCAATACACGATCTCTAATGGTGCAAATCAGCAATGGAATCTGATTCCGGCTGGCTCCAACAAATATGTAATTCAAAGTAATTTGTCGAATCATTATGTACTGGATAATCCGGGAAGCAGCACCACAAGTGGTACCAAGATTGTTCAATATAGCATTAATGGTACTACAGGAAGTCCAAATCAACAATGGATATTGGAAGCACAATAAAGTAACAAAAGCAAACGAGATGATATAATCATCTCGTTTGTATTTAAAAAATAAAGAAATAAAATAGCAACAGAAACAGAGATGAAAATTACAGATGTAAAAATGTCCTTTCGTTCCAGTAGACGAGGATAATTCAAATATAATAATAACAATAATAAAATGAGTTACAAGCTTTATACCAGGATTGTATGTTCTTTGTTGATATCAATGCAGACATTGGCACAATCCAAAATGATTAAGTCAGATTCGATTTACCTGGCAGAAAAAATAGTAGTGGAACCTTTTATTTCAAAAGAAACTTCAGCTTATAAAATGCCAGTAAGTCCTGAAGGATTTGAATTGAAACTAATAGGATCAGATAATCTTTCGGTAATAACCAAATCGGGAACCATTTTCACTCCCTTACAAAATACCACGGTTAATTTGTTGTTTAAAGCAAGTAAAATAAAGGATGGTTCCTCTATTGAGATTCCTTATTCAGTAAAAGTAGAAGGAACTTACAAAGATCAGGGAAAGAATGTGAAACCCTTTGTGATTCCTTCATTACGAGAGTGGCATGGGGGCGAAGGCAATTTTGTATTGACGGCTAAGTCAAGAATTGTGTTGGATGTAAAATATGCATCCATACTTAAACAGGCGGCAAAAATTTTTCAAAATGATTTGGTTGAACTATGCAAAATAAAGTCAGCTATTATTTCAGGTACTCCAAAAGCAGGTGATATTTTTATCTCTCTAAATGGTAATAAAGAAGAATTGAGTGCGGAAGGTTATTCTCTTTCGATAAAAGATTATGTTTCGATCAATGCGGCGCAATATAAAGGAGCTTTTTGGGGAACACGTACTATTTTGCAAATATTAGAAAGAGATGCAAAGCATTGCTTTTTGCCCAAGGGAATTTCAAGAGATTATCCTAAATATGAAGTAAGAGGATTTTTGTTGGATGTTGGAAGAAAGTATTTCAAAATCGAATTTTTACAGGATTATGTAAAAATGATGTCTTATTATAAGATGAGTGATTTTCAGTTGCATCTAAGTGATAATGGTTTTGTAAAACAGTTTGACAATAATTGGGACAGCACTTATAGTGGATTTAGGTTAGAAAATGAAAGATACCCGCAATTGCCTACTAAAGGAGAGTTTTATACCAAGAAAGAATTTATTGATTTACAAATACTTGCTGAGAATTACGGAGTAAATATTATTCCTGAGATTGACGTGCCTGCCCATTCTTTGGCTATTTCAAAAGCATTTCCGCAAATTGCAAGTAAAGAATTTGGTAGAGACCATTTAGATATAAAAAATCCGGAAACCTATACAATCGTAGAAAATATATTTAAAGAATATTTGGAAGGAGAAAATCCGGTTTTTCGTTTTAAAGAAGTACACATCGGAACTGATGAATATGATAAAAAAGAAGCAGAACCTTTTAGAAAGTTCACAGATCATTTTATAAAATACATACAAAGTTTTGACAAAGAAGTCAGGGTTTGGGGTGCTTTGACCCATGCGCAAGGAATTACTCCCGTCACCTCAAAAGGAGTTACTATGAATGCTTGGTACAACGGTTATGCCGATCCTTTGAAAATGAAAGAATTGGGTTATCCTTTAATCAGTACACCTGATGGTTTGCTTTATATTGTGCCTGCTGCAGGTTATTATTATGATTATTTAGACCTGAAATATTTATATGATAAATGGGAACCAGTTGTTATTGGAGATGCCGTTTTCAAGATGGGAGATCCTTTTATAAGAGGAGGGATGTTTGCCGTATGGAATGATGTTCCGAAAAACGGAATCACCGCTCAGGATGTTACAGACAGGGTATTTCCGGCAATTCAGGTATTGAGTGAGAAAATGTGGAGCGGCACTGATATAACAGTAGATTTTAATGAGTTTTCCAATAAAGCTAAAGATATAAATGAAGGTCCGGAACTTAATTTGAGAGGAAAAATCTCCGCTGAGGATTCTTTAGTTTTAAATTGTAAAATGAAAGGTGATGATAAGGAAATAAAGAAACTACAGCATGCAAATTATGTACTTGATGGGAGCAGAAAAGTATTAAGTTTTAAAAATAGCAAAAGTTATGTAAAACTTCCATACGACGAAATTGGATATAATTATACCGTTAGCTTTAAAATAAATCCTTCTCAAAATAATGCAGCAAATGCTGTTCTTTTTCAATCGAATCATGCAATCGTAAAGCTAAAACAAGGTAATACGTCAAATCTTGGTTTTTCTCACGAAGGAAAGGATTATGATTTTGGTGTTGCTATTCCTGAAGATAAATGGACCAGTATTGTTATTAGTGGAGATAATAACTCAACGACTTTATATCTGAACGGAGAATTGGTTAAAAAACTCACAAGAGAAAAAATCCCAACCGGGTACGAAAAAGATTCTATTTGGCTGATGAAAACCTTGTTTTTTCCTCTCGATAAAATTGGAGACGGCAACAATTCATTTATTGGAAAAATTAAAGATTTGAAAGTGTTCAATCAGATTTTATCTACAGTACAAATTCAAGCCATAAAGGAGGAGGAATAAACAAGCTTAACGCTTTGACAGTTGAATACTTAAATATTTAAAAATAAAAGATAGATTTGTTTTGTTATAGAATAAATTGACCATCTAGTTTCAATTTAATTTCTTGATAAATCGAAAAAAAGTATTTTATTTATATTCTATCTCAAAATAGTTGAGGATTGATTTGTAATTATCCTGTACAGTAAGACAGGTATCCATCAAATATTCTTTTATATTATTCCATTCCTGTAAACCTCTGTAATAAAAAAGTTTAAGTTGTTCATCAATGATAAACGGTACAATATTGTTAGTAAGACATTCTTTGAAAATAATTAATCGGCCTACACGACCATTTCCATCTTGAAAGGGATGTATGATTTCAAATTTATGATGGAAATCAATAATGTCTTTGATAGTTTTATTTTTAATAATATGATAATTAGTGAGAAGTTTTTTCATTTCTTCAGGAACTTGCTTGGGATGGCAAGTCTCATTTCCGCCAACTTCATTAGGCAGCTTTTTGTATTCACCAACATTAAACCAATCTTTTCCGCTGTCAGAAGTACCAGACTTTAATAAAAAATGGAGATCTTTAATAATGGATTCGGTAAGCTTAGCATTTGCTTTTTCAATAATCAAATCGATGCAGCGAAAGTGATTAGAGGTTTCAATAATGTCATCTACGTTTACATTTTCTTTAGAAGCCACAATTGTATTGGTTTCAAAAATATATCTCGTTTGATCGTGCGTAAGTCTGCTTCCTTCAATTTTATTTGAATTATAGGTTAAATCAATCTGTGTACGGTGGTAGATACCGCCTTTCAGTTTCATATCCTTTTGTTCTTTCAGGCTGTTTAGTAAAACATTCTTACTTGTTTTTTTATTTCCTTTTTGAGGAATAATAGCATCTTCTGGAATATTCCACGTTTTACCAGTTAAGAAAGCTCCTTTTAATTTTCCTAAAGCACAATAATTACGAATCGTCCTTTCGGATAATTCCAATTTTTTTGCAAATTCTACTACTGAAAGATATTTCATGTTTGATATAAAGTTCCGTTATCGGCAAATATAGGATAAAATATAACGTCAAAAGATTTAATTTTTGCCGATAGCGGAATTATATATAATTAAACTTATTTAAAGATTTGTATTTGATTTTTTAATATTACCAAGATAGACAGAACTAGCTTTTTGTAGCAAAAAAGGTATTACCTCCAAATATGAATATGTCTATGTTTTTGATTGATAAATCCATCTTAATAAAAAGCATTATATCTAATTTTATTTTCAGTTCAGGACTCAGTTATTTGATCTTGAATTTTATCGAATAAGATTGTTAGTTAATATTAGTAATAGGTTTTTGTTTTGTTTGATAGGGAGATTAATTAACTATTTAATCTCCCTTGTTTTTGTTGAGATAAAATGAGTTAAGAAAATTTAATAAATATGAGGTTTATATGAAAAGAGAGAATTTTAAAATTAAAAAGAACAGTTCTTTAAAAAAGGCTGTACCATTTTTTATACTGTTATTTTTTTGTGCAGTTAAAGGGTATTGCAAAAATGAAGAAAAAACAAAAAGTGCATTGGCCGTAATAGAAAGACTTATAGGCAATCGTGCGAGCGAGTTTGAATTAAGTATTATTGAAAACAAAGAAAATAATAAATCAGATTGGTTTGAAATTGAAACGATAAACAATCAGGTAAAAATCAAAGCATCAAATAATACTGCAATTTGCTATGCAGCTTATAATTTTCTCAGAGATATAGGTGCAGTTTTAGTAAGCTGGGAAGGAAACAGAGTTAGTTTGCCTAAGATCTGGCCAAAGTATTCAAAAAAAGAAAACACACCATTTGAATACAGAGAATATTTAAATGCCTGTACTTTTGGTTACACAACTCCGTGGTGGGACTGGAAGCGCTGGGAACAGGAAATTGACTGGATGGCAATGCACGGAATCAATCTTCCTACGGCAATGGAAGGTCAGGAAGCAGCATGGCAGGAATTATGGAAAGAATATGGTTTGACCAACGCTCAACTAGAGTCGCATTTTGCAGGACCAGCCTTTTTACCGTGGCAGCGTATGGGAAACATTAATAGTCTGGAAGGGCCATTACCACAAGAATGGTTCAGTAAAAAAGAAGAGCTGCAAAAGAAAATCTTAGACAGAATGAGAGCATTAGACATGCATCCTGTTGTACCTGCTTTTAGTGGTTATGTGCCTAAAGCTTTTGCCGAAAAACATCCGGAAGCTAAAATAACGGAATTAAAATCATGGTCCGGAGGTGGTTTTGCAAGTACTTTTTTACTGGATTCTAAAGATCCTTTATTTAAAAAAATCGGAAAACGCTTTATTGAAATTTACACCAAAATGTATGGGAAGTCTAATTTTTATCTGGCAGATTCTTTTAATGAAATTACACCGCCGGTTTCTGAGAACAATAAATATGAAGAACTTTCAAATTACGGAAGTGCAATTTACGAAACTATTAATGAAGCCGCTCCCGGTGCGGTTTGGGTTATGCAGGGATGGCTTTTTGGAGACAACAAAGAATTCTGGACAAAAGAAGCTACAAGCGCATTTTTAAGTAAAGTGCCAAATGACAGATTGATGATTCAGGATTATGCTAACGACAGATATAAAGTATGGGAAAATCAGGAAGCCTTTTATGGTAAGCAATGGACTTACGGTTATGTGCATAATTATGGCGGATCAAATCCTGTATATGGAGATTTGAATTTCTATAAAAATGAATTAACGAGTTTGCTGAAAAATCCAAATAAAGGAAATATTGTTGGTTATGGCGCTATGCCGGAAGGCTTAAACAACAACTCTATAGTTTATGAATATATTTATGATCTTGCGTGGAGTAAAGGAGAACAGCCTATAAATGATTGGCTCAATAAATATCTGGATGTGAGATACGGAAAAAAGACTTCTGATTCTGTTTTTAATGCGTGGCAACTATTGTTAGAATCAGTTTATAATATTAAATATTGGGAAACACGCTGGTGGAATGATAGGGCTGGAGCGTATTTGTTGTTTAAACGTCCAACGGCAACAATTACAGAATTTAAAGGAAATCCCGGGGATAAGAAAAAACTAAAAGAAGCTTTGAATATTTTAACCAAAGAAGCTAAAAAATATGATAAAAAGAATTTTATTCAATACGATTTAATTGATGTTTCAAGACATTATTATTCACTCTGTATTGATGAAGATTTGATTGAATGTGTAAAAGCGTACCAACAGAAAGACATTACAAAAGGAGATCAGTTATTTAAAAAGATCGAAAAACAAGCTTTGGATATTGATAATATCATGATCGGACAACCTTTGAATAGTCTTGATAATTGGGTAAAATCGGCCTCTGAATACGCAAGTTCTCCAGAGGTATCTAAACTGTACGTAAAAAATGCCAAAACATTAATTACACTTTGGGGTGGAGAAGGTCATTTAAATGATTACGCTTCAAGATCATGGCGCGGAATGTATAAAGGATTTTATTGGCCAAGATGGAAAATGTTTTTAGAAGCCTTAAAAAAATCAGCAGTAAATAATACTCCATTTGATGAAACGAAAGAAAGAGAATTAATTAAAAACTGGGAAATCAAATGGTCTGAAAATAAGTAAATAATACAAAGAGACTCTAACTAATACGTATATAAACAAAATATAACATAAGCTTTTAACTATTACCTTAAACTATACTGTATATATGAAATGAAACCTATTACGAAATCGATTCATTAGTAAGTTTTTAACTATATAATTTTAGAAAAATAACTTTGTAAAGCCTTGCTACAATTGACTTTAAAGAAATTATCCATGTTTCTGAATAACTTGTCCATTTGCTAAGATTTCTTTACCAGTAATTTCGTCAATACGATTTAACCAATTAACCAAAAAAACAATGGAAAAACTTAAACTTTTATTATTAGCCTTTTTTCTTGGCTTCTCAATTAATACCTGGGCACAAAAAACAGAAGTGTCCGGTATAATTTTAGATGACAAAGGTATTCCTCTGCCAGCCGCTAATGTACTCGAGAAAGGTACAACTAATACTGTAACAACAGATTTTGACGGGAAATTTAAAATTTCGGTTTTAAACAAAACTGCGACACTAATAATTTCTTTTATGGGATTTGATGATCAGCCTGTAAAATTAGACGGAACAAAAACAAATTATTCGATTAGATTACATTCTAACACAACTAATTTAGAACAAGTAGTAGTGGTTGGTTACGGTAAAGGATCACGTAAAAACCTTACTACTGCCGTAACTTCTGTTAAAGCTGAAGATTTAAATAGAGGAGCAATTAGTGATGTTGGACAGCTTTTGCAGGGTAAAGTTTCGGGTTTAAACATTTCATCAAGTGGTGACCCTACAAAAACAGCTTCTGTGGTTTTGCGCGGAGTTTCAACATTAAATAGTTCTCAAGGACCATTTTATGTAATAGATGGTATTCCCGGAGTTGATATTTCAGTAATTGCACCAGATGATATTGCAACTATCGATGTTTTAAAAGATGCTGCAGCAACGGCAATCTATGGTAACCGTGCCGCAAATGGAGTTATCATGGTAACAACAAAAAGAGGCAGTAAAGACAAAACTCAAATTGCATACAATGGTTATTTTGGTTTTGAAGAAGTATCTAATCAGTTGGATATGATGAATGCAGATCAGCTTAGAGCTTTCACAACTAAAAACAATTTGAACTTTACTCCTGAAAATGATAAAAATGCTAATACAAACTGGCAGAAAGAAATTTTAAGATCAGGACGTGCAGCATCAAGCAGTCATAACTTATCTATGAGCGGAGGTGGAGAACATGGTAATTATACAGCAAGTATTACTTCGCTTAATAAAGAAGGTATAATGCTAAAAAGTGATTTTTCCCGTATCATTGCCCGCTTATCTGTTGAACAATATGCGTTTGATGATAAAGTTAAATTTGGTTTAAATGTAACCAATTCTAAAAGTACCTACCAAAATGTTCCACAACGTAATACAGTACTTTTACAAGCAGCAAGTTACCTTCCGGTTTCTCCTTTAAAAAATGCAGACGGAAGTTACTTTGAAAATTTTGTAAGTCCGGGATATTTTAATCCGGCAGCTTTAATAGCTCACGGAACAGACGAAACAAAAACAAATAACCTTGTAGGTAACCTTACGGCAGAAGTAAAACTACCGTTTGGAATAACTTATAATTTAAACCTTGCACACCAAAAATTAACTACATCACACGGAGAATTTTATGACAGCTATTATTCACAATATAATAGTGCCAACTTTTACAACAACCCAGATCCACCTTTGACAAAAACATTAGTAAATTTTGGAATAAATGGTTCAGCATTGAGAAATTCTTATGAAAACACAAATAACATTATTGAGAGTTTCTTTACCTGGGATAAAACTTTTGGCTCTCATAAAATAAAAGCTGTTGCAGGTTACTCATGGCAGGAAAATACATTAGGAGACGGATTTCAGGCTACAACAACTAACTTTCCGGTAGACAATGTAGGATATAACAACCTTGCTTTAAGTAATTACACTTCGGTTAATGGTTATGTAGTAAATTTTGGAGACAGTAAAGCATATCAAAAAACGCGTTTAATATCATATTTTGGACGTTTAAATTACAATTACAAAGACAAATATCTTTTACAAGGATCACTTAGAAGAGATGGAGGATCTATGTTTGGAGCAAATAATCGTTGGGGATATTTCCCTTCTGTAGGAGCTGCATGGAGAGTAGACAAAGAAAGTTTCATGCAGAATCAAAGCATTTTTAGCGATTTGAAATTCCGCGGAAGCTGGGGAGTAACAGGTAATTCTTCTGGATTTAATGCTTATACAGCTCAGTTTATTTCCGGAAGTTTAGGAACTTTCTACTATAACGGACAACAAATTGGAGCTTATGGACCTAACCAGGCGGCTAACCCTGATTTGAAATGGGAAAAAACAGCTACTGCAAATATTGGAGTTGATTTCTCAATTTTAAAAGGAAAAGTATCGGGTTCTGTTGATTTGTACAACAAAAAAACAACAGACATGATTTTCAATTATAATGTTAATCCCGTACTTGTACCAGTAGGAACAATTGTAGCAAACGGGGGAACAATGTCTAATAAAGGTATTGAAGTTAGTTTAAGCACAACTCCGGTTAAAACTGCAAATTTCAGCTGGACAAGTAATCTGAATTTGGCACACAACAAAAATGAGATCGTTAAGTTAACCAGTCCTTTCTTTGTTGGAGGAGATTCTATTCGTCGTGTACAACCAGACGGAGGCGGACAAACAGGAAGTACATTGCAGATTTTTAAAGAAGGAAAACCTTTAGGACAATTCTTTACATTGCAGTACGCAGGAAAAAATGCTGCCGGAGTTTCGCAATATTATGACAAAAACGGTAATTTGACTACTACACCACTAATTGGAGTAGATTATCATTATGCAGGAAGTGCACAGCCAAAACTATTAGCAGGATGGGCAAATAATTTTCAATACAAAAAATTTGATTTAAGTATTTTCTTCAGAGGAGTTTTTGGTAATAAAATTTTCAATGCAACACGTGCCGATCTATTCAGACCTAGCACAGCAATGACCAATAACATTTTAGTTGATGCAGGAAACGAATCACCAAATGATTTAAACTCTTATAAATATTCAGATCGTTTTATAGAAGACGGAAGTTATATAAGATTAGACAATATGACTTTAGGATATAATTTTGGTAAAGTGAGCAGGTATATAAGCAGTGTGCGTATTTACCAAACAGTAAATAACGTATTTGTTATTACAAAGTACAGAGGAATTGATCCGGAAGTTGAACAAGGAGGTACAGCTCCAGGTGTAGATTCGAATAACTTCTATCCAAAAACCAGAACATATATGTTTGGTTTAAATGTGATCTTCTAAAAATTAAATGCTAAAAATTATGAAAAAGATATTAAAATATTTAGGGCTTCCAGTACTTATGGCTGGTTTAATCTGGTCTTGTGATGATCTGGATGTGCCTATTACAACACAATTGACACCTGAAGTTTTTCCTCAAAACTCAACGCAATTTATTCAGACTACAGGACCTGTTTATGCAGCATTTCGTGGTGAATTTTCATTTGCCTGGTGGTGGTCTCAATCTTTATCTACAGATGAAGCTATTTTACCGGCAAGAGGAGGTAACTGGTTTGATAACCGAAATTATATCGCCATGCATTTCCATGACTGGAACGCAGATAATGGTATCATAGGAAGCCTTTGGGACTGGTCTTCTAAAGTTATCGGAACAAGTAATCAGGCAATTTCAATTTTAAACCAGACAATGCCTGAAGGTTCAGATAAAAAAACTTTGATTTCTGAATTAAAAACAATGCGCGCTATTTCTTATTTCATGTTAATGGATAGTTACGGAGATGTGCCATTAGATACATTGTATGGAGATTTTACGTCTCATGCTAAAACCCCTAGAAAAGATGTTTTCAATTTTATTGAGAAAGAATTAAAAAAAGCAGTTCCTAATTTAAACGCAGCATCGGGAGTTGCAACTTATGGAAGACCAAATAAGCAGACTGCTAATGCAATGCTTGCTAAATTGTATTTGAATGCTGATGTATATACAGGAACACAACGCTATAATGATTGTATTGCGGCTTGCGATCAGGTAATTAATTCCGGTTTATATAATGTTGAACCAAGAGCAACTTATCTTCAAATGTTCTATCCTAATAACGGACCACTAATGAAAGAGTTCATTTTTGCAGTGCCTTACGATCCGACAGCAGTTTCAGTTGGTTTCAACGGACAAATGTACCATGCTCGTTATGATGTGCCTCGTTCTGAAAGAACTAAGTTCGGTCTGCCTTTTACGCCAAGTGCACCTAGAAGTACCCTTCCGGAATTTTATGCATACTTTAATGATGTAAACGATATACGTAACAAACAATGGCTTACAGGTCTTCAGTATATGAATGACGGTGTTACTCCGGTAACAGTTACAACAACTAAAAAAGGATACGATCAGTTTTATACAGGATCAGATGGAGGTGCAGCATATACCTATCAGGTAAATTTAACACCAGACATTATTCCTCGTCAAAGTGTAACTTTATTTGATCTTGGAAATGATGAAATAGCCTGGAACATGGGATATAGAAATATTAAATTCTATCCGGATGCTACTTCAACAAATCGTAACCAAAAGAACGACGTTCCTTTCTTGCGTTATTCAGATATCCTTTTAATGAAAGCAGAATCAATCCTTCGCGGCGGAAGTACAACTTTAGGACAAAACGCTGATGCATTAGTAAATATGGTTCGTTCTAACCGTACAACTTCTGCAGCTTTGAGCGGTGTAACTTTAGAAGACCTTTATAAAGAAAGAAGCCGTGAATTTTCGTGGGAAGCATGGCATAGAAACGACATGATCCGTTTTGGAAAGTATGAAGGACAATGGGGTTACAAAACCGATACAGATGTTCACCATCGCGTTTTCCCAATCCCAACCAACGCTATGGTTTTAAATCCGGCTTTGACACAAAATGATGGATATTAAAAATAAGAATTTAGTTAAGTACGCATTGTAACTCAATTTTAATTTTGAAAAGGAGAGGAGAGTAAAAATTCTTCTCCTTTTTTACTAAAAGAAAACTGGTTTTTTCAGTTGCTCGTAAGAATCAGTTTAGTTTCATTTTTTGAGTAAGTACAAAGCTTAATCGAATGCCGTTTGAGAAATCAATGAAAGATTAAGCTTTGTAATTTTCTCTCAAATTATGTTATAATACCATTTGGATTTATATAATATTTCAATTGTCAGTTCGAGCGGAGTCGAGAACCACTGATGCATTTCGACTCCGCTCAATGTGACAAAAGAAATAAACCAATATTGCCCCAACAATACAAACAGAATAAATGGAACTAAATAAAATCAATAAACTAGGACGTATTGGAGTAAGTTTAGCTCTTGTTTTTTTAGTGTCATGTAAAGCCCAAAAAGAAGTTTCTTTAAAAAAGAAACAAGTATCAGATATGGTTTATCCTTTATTGGACACAGAAAATTCCAGATGGTTTTACTTTTCATCAGCAAGTCGTCCGTTTGGTATGGTAAACTTAAATCCTGACACCGAAATTAACGGCGATTGGGGAGGCGGTTATAAATATACTACAGATACAGTTAAGGGTTTTAGTCACGTTCACGAGTGGCAGATGTCAGGCGTATCAGTAATGCCCGTAACAGTTTCAGCAGAAAACAAACAAACTATTTTTAAAGACTTTTATTCCAAATTCAGTCATCAAACCGAAATTATAACGCCGGGATATCATTCAATAAAACTGGATCGATATCAAATAACTGCAGAATTAACCAGCACGCCAAGAGTTGGTTTTCATAAATATACTTTTCCAATAAAGTCACAAAAAGCAGTACTTTTTAATTTGAACACTATTTTAGGACCTTGCGAAAATACAAACGGAAAATTAGAAAAAAACAATGATTATGAACTTTCCGGATCATTAGTTTTAAGTACCAATTTTAGACGTCCAAAACCATTAACTGTATTTTTTAAAATTAAAACAAATGAGCCTATTACTTCTTTAGAAAGAGATAATGCGACAGGTAATTATTTAGTTAATTTTAATAAAACGGACCAACAATTATTGATGAAAGTTGGAATATCCTACACATCAATTGAAAATGCCAATAACAATATTGAAACCGAATTACCACATTGGAATTTTAATAAAATAGTCTCTGATTCAAGAAAAGAATGGAGTGATTTATTAGGAAGAATAAAAATAGAAGGAGGAACAGTATCTGATCAAAGAAGATTTTATACTGATCTATGGCATGCGCTGCAAGGGAGAAAAATGATAAGTGATGCAAACGGAGCTTATCCTGATAATACAGGCGACAAATTCAGAGTTGGACATTTACCTTTAAATGCTGATGGAAAACCAAAATTCAATCATTATAATTCAGATGCTTTTTGGGGAGCACAATGGACAATAAATAATCTTTGGGGACTTGTATATCCTGAAATTATGGAAGAATTTGTGTACTCTTTAATGCAGTATTATAAAGACGGCGGTATAATTCCGCGTGGACCTTCGGGCGGAAATGACACTTATGTAATGACAGGAGCTTCAGCAACACCATTTATTGTTAGCGCCATCCAAAAAGGAATAGTTAAAGTAGATTTAGAAGCTATTTATATTGCACTCAAAAAAAATCATATGCCGGGCGGTATTATGGAAAAAGCCGGATATGAACATAATACCAATATTGGCGGCGGATTAAAATATTATTTAGAAAAAAGATATGTGCCTTATCCGCTTCCCGAAGGTAGTTTCGGAAGTCATGAAGACGGTGTAAGCCAGACTTTAGAATATGCGTATCAAGATTGGACTTTGGCGCAATTAGCTAAAAAACTAAACCATGAAGACGATTATAATTATTTCATGAAAAGATCAAAAAATTACCAAAATGTATTTGATCAAACTATAGGCTGGATGCGCCCGAAAAACGTTGAAGGAAAATGGCGTGAAGATTATGATCCGTATCAATATGAAAATGGATTTATAGAATCGAATGGAGCGCAATCGACATGGTTTGTTCCGCATGATATTGAAGGTTTAGCCGTTTTGATGGGAGGAAAAGAAAAAGCTGTTGCAAAATTGAACGCTCAATTTGAAACCGCTAAAAAACAAAAATATACTTCTGGTACATCGCACGATGCAGAATTGCACCCGGAGTTTAGCAGAATTCCAGTTAATTTTGGGAATCAGCCTTCTATACAGACATCAAATATATTTACTGTATTAGGAAGACCGGATTTAACACAATATTGGACAAGAAACGTAGTAAAAGAAACTTTCAGCGGATTATCTCCTGCAACCGGTTATAACGGCGACGAAGACCAAGGATTAATGGGAAGTCTGAATGTATTGCTTAAATTGGGTTTATTTCAAATGAATGGCGGTACAGACAAAGATGCTGTTTATCAGATAGGAAGTCCTATATTTAATAAAATAACAATAGATTTAAATCCGAAATATTATTCAGGTAAAACATTTGTGATAGAAGCCAATAATAACAATTCTGAAAATGTGTATATAAAAGATATCAAATACAACAATAAAACTGTAAAAGATTTTACTCTTTCGCATAAGGAGATTACCAGTGGAGGTGAATTAATTTTAGAAATGTCAAATTAAATGCTTAGAATAATTTTTTTGCTACAGATTTCAAGAAAGTGGGTTTGTGACTTTGACACCCGAGCGATAGCGAACGGACGAAGTAAAGAATTGCTAACTTAAATTGTCTATAGAGGAATGCGGATTAAACGGATTCGCTATCGCGAAAACACTGATTAAACGGATTTTTCATCTATTATTTTTAAAAATCCGTTTTCATCCGCGTTTTTACTTTTGTAAATCCGTATCATCCGCGTTCCTTTCGCAAAGATTTAGATAGAATTTCAAGGATTATAATGATTTTAAAAATAATCCGAATAATCTGTGCATCCCGATAGCTATCGGGAGTGGCAAAAAAAAGAGTTTTTAGTTTTTAAAGAAATAAAATAAGTAATGAAAATATTCAGTAAAAATATACTTTTAGGAATATCATTTTTGTTTACAATAATCATTAATGCCCAGCAAAATGTGCATCAATATGTAGACCCGATGATTGGATCAGAAGGAGTCGGCAGGGTTTTTATTGGCCCTTCATGTCCGTACGGAATGGTAAAACCAAGTCCAGATTGCACCTCGAACACCAACAGCGGCTGGCTTCCAGTACCAAAAGAAGTAACAGGTTTCAGTCAGGTGCATGTGAGCGGAACTGGTGGAGGCCCGAAATACGGAAACATTCAGATAATGCCATTTTCCGGTGCTTTAGATAAAATGGACCAGACTTCTTTCAGAGCCGAAGAAAATGTAAAACTGGGGTATTATGAAGCCGTTTTCAAAGAAAATAAAATCAAAACAGAAATCACTACAGGCGAAAAAGTATCTTTTTACCGTATAACTTATCCAAAGAATACATCAAAAGAATTGAAAATTGATCCCGGATTTTTTCTGGGAGAAGAAAAGATTCCTGATGCCAGAGAAGCACAGCAGTTTGTAGGTTCGCAGATCGAAATTGTTTCGGATACCGAAGTCAGAGGTTACAGCAGAATTAGAGGAGGCTGGAATAACGGACGCGCTTACACTGTTTATTTCTGGGCAGTTTTCGATCAGCCAATTGCAAAATATGTAACCTTTAAAGACGGTAAATTTTATAACAATCAAAGAGCGCAGTTTGATTCTGGAAAGAAAACTGCAGCCTTACTTTCTTTCGGAAACACAGGAAAAGAAGAACTCAATGTCAAAATTGGAATCTCATTTTTAAGCGAATTAAAAGCAAAAAATAACATCGAAGTTGAAATTCCGCATTGGGATTTCAATGCCGTTTTATCCACTTTAGAAAATAAATGGGAAAACTTATTAAGCCGAATTAAAGTATCTGAAGACACATCAGATGAATATAAAAAAATGTTCTACACAGGTTTATATCATACCATGATTATGCCAGTTGACCGAACAGGAGAAAATCCGTTATGGACAAATGACGAACCTTATTATGATGATTTTTATACGATTTGGGATACATTCAGAACATCAAGCCCTTTAATTACGCTAATAGATTCTAAACGTAAAGTGGATATTATCAATGCCATGCTCAACATTTACAAACGCGAAGGTTATTTACCCGAGGGAAGAAGCGGAAACGACAACGGACGAACTCAGGGCGGTTCTAATGCTGAGGTTGTTTTAGCAGATGCATTTGTAAAAAACTTAAAAGGAATAGATTACGAATTGGCTTTACAGGCGATGCTCAAAGATGCGACAGTTCCGCCGGGAGGAAATGAAGAAAAAGAAGGAAGAGGCGGGCTAATGGATTATCTGAAATTAGGATACGTTCCTTACGGCACAGACCGCGCAGGAAACAGAACAATCGATTATGCATACAACGATTATAATATTGCCGTTGTAGCCAAAGGATTAGGTAAAACGGATTTGTACAATCAATACATCAAACAAGCCGACAACTGGCAGAATTTATGGCGCTCCGATTATGAAAATAATGGAGCAAAAGGATTTATTATGCCGAAAGATAAAGATGGGAACTGGCTCGACGATGTTGTTTTTGGAGAATCAAAAATCCAGAAACCTACATTTAAATATACGCCAGTAATTATCGAATCGCCTTGGTATGTCTGCCATTGGTGTGTATTTTTCTACGAAGGAAATTCATGGGAATATTCAATGAGTATTCCACACGATGTTCCGGAACTGATTCGTAAATCTGGAGGTGAAAAAGCTTTTGAAAACAGATTGAATACTTTCTTCAACTCAGATTTGTATAATGTTGCCAACGAACCTTCGTTTTTAACGCCTTGTTTGTATCACTGGATCGGAAAACCCTATTTAAGCAGCGACAGAATCAGAACCATTATCAAAAATAATTTCAATACTTCAAGACAAGGACTTCCCGGCAACGACGATTCGGGTGCAATGTCTTCGTGGCTGGCTTTTCATATGATGGGACTGTATCCAAATGCCGGACAGCCTTATTATCTGATCAACACACCTTTGATAAAAGAAATAACGATAGAATTAGAAAATGGTAAAAAGTTTAAAATGGCAGCCAAAAAAATGAGCGATAAAAACAAATACATAAAAGCAGCTTTTTTAAATGGGAAACCCTATAACAAAGCATGGATTACACACGATGATATTAATAATGGAGGAGAATTGATTCTTGAAATGGATTCGAAACCTTCGGCTTGGGGAACAACTGTTTTACCGCCAGCAAAATAAAATGATCAGCAAGATGAAAAATATAATTTTAGCATTTCTGTTTTTTGCATTTTATCAAACAGGAAGAACTCAGAACTACATTCCGACAATTAAAAATAACATAGAGTTACATTATGTCTGCAAGTTGCACGGACAGACCAGAACCTTACAGCTTACGGCTGAAACAGTAGACAATGCGTTGGCTTTCAAATTGGAAACAAGAGGAGTAAAAAGCAAAATTGTGATGCTTCCCGAAGCAGTAAAAAACGGAAATACCTTAAGTTTTAATCAAGGAGAATATGCTCCCATTTTGAACTTAAAACCAACAGAAACTTTTTTTATGATTTCGCAGTCGGCTTATCAGGATTTATTGAAAAACAATTCTTTTGTATATAACAATACGACTTACGTTCTGGATAAAAACGAAGATAAAAACGGTGTTTCTATTGATGGAAAATTAATAGAAGCATTGCATGTAACTGCACAGATTGACGAAACCGAAATGTGGATCATAAAAAATCCTGAATATCCATTAATCTGTAAAATAACCAAGAATCCGCTTGGCATCAATTTTACTTTGGTGAAAGTAGTGGATTAATAAAATGTTTTTACGCAAAGCAGACCAGACAGGTTTTTAAAAACCTGTCTGGTCTATATTATAATATAATATCAAAATAATAAAAATGTCATTCAAAAATATCTTTTGTTCATTGATTCTTTTAGTTCTGATTTCCTGCAAAACAGAACAACATTTCAATGAGAAAAAGACCCAAATCGCTTTTATAGCCGATGTCCATTTACAAGATATTTTTGCAAAATTTGAAGACAACAATTATCAGGGAATCCAAAATCCGGTTACGGGCGAATATGCGAATATAAGAACGATGAATGCTCAATTGCATTCGACCAGAATTTTCAATGAAAATTATTTTGCCTTTTTAGAAGCCTTAAACGATATTGTCAAAAGAGGAATCAAACAAGTTGTACTTCCGGGTGATTTCAGCGACGACGGACAACCCGTTCACGTACGCGGATTGAGAAAAATACTCAACGAATATTCAAAAAAACACCAAATTTTATTTTTTGTAACGACAGGAAATCATGACGTTGTAAGACCATTTTCGCAAGATGCCATTAAAACTGATTTTCTAGGCAAAGACGGAAAAGAGCAAATTATCAGCAGTTCAGCAAATAGTTTCAACAAAAGCAAAAGTGAACTGGAACCAGTCATTACAGCCGATATAAAAAACTGGGGTTATAAGGAAACCATTCACGAAATGAGAGATTTTGGTTTTTTTCCTAAAAAGACCGATTTGTATTGGGAAACACCTTTTTCAAATTACACGTATGAGCATTATAATTTTGAAGAAGCTCAAAAAGAATCTGTTTTAGAAAAAAGAACGTATGCAATTAAAAACACCAATTTGTATCTCCCAGATGCCAGTTATCTTGTCGAACCAAGTAAAGGAATCTGGCTTTTAGCCATAGATGCAAATGCTTATGTTCCGAACGAGAAATTATCAGGAAAACCAGATGATCCGCATGATTTTTCGGGAGCCAATACAGGTTACAATAACGTTCTTATTTATAAAAGTCATCTAATAAACTGGGTTAAAAAAGTTTCCGCGGAAGCGAAACAAAAAGGAAAAATACTAATTGCTTTTAGTCATTATCCGATGGTTGAATTTAATGACGATGCATCACCGGAATTAAAACAGCTTTTTGGTGCTGATAAAATGCAATTGCAAAGAGTTCCTGATGAAGAGGTCGCGCAGCAATTTGCAGATGCAGGAATTCAGATTCATTTTGGCGGACATATGCATATCAACGATACAGGTGTAAGAACTTCCGCAAAAGGAAATACATTGTTTAATATTCAGACGCCTTCGCTTGCGGCTTATATGCCGGCGTATAAAATATTGACCATTCATTCTGCCTCTGAGCTTGAAGTTGAAACAGTTGTAGTTAGCAAAGTCAATAAATTCAATAGTTTATTTCCTTTTTATGAAGAAGAATATGCTCATTTGCAAAATAGTAAAAGCGATCATATTTGGAACAAAGAAATTTTAAAAGCCAAAGATTACAAAGAATTTACCACTTGGCATTTAAAAGAATTAGTTCGTTTAAGATTTCTGCCGGAAGATTTTCCAGCCGAATTTTTAAAATCAATTGTACACCTTTCAGGTAAAGATTTATTGCTAATGAATAAAAATGTTTCGGAAGTCGATAAAGAGCTGCAATCAAATTTTCTAACAATTTCCGATTTCGAATCATGGACGGGTTTTGATATGATTTTCGATTTTTACCGCTTAAAAAATGCTGATGAACTCGCCATTCCTGAAATCGGAAACAAGAGATTAAAACAATATGAATTGGTTTGCAGGCAGTTAAAAAAATCAAATGATTCAAAACTAATTTTATGGGCAGAAATATTTTTGAAGACCATGAATGGCGAGCCTTCCGATCATTTTAAAATTGATTTAATAAATAACAAAATTGATAATTTATCTGTTAAATAATTTTGATATTTATTAAAACAAAAAGATTAAATTGCATTTATAATTTATTTTCATGAGACAAAAGTCCTTTATACTATTCTTATTTTTTGCCATTTTTTATCATTCTTATTCACAGAATATAAAATTTGCGCATTATAATGACAATAACGGATTGTCTCATAATTCGGTACGACATATTGTGCAGGATAAAAAAGGGTTCATGTGGTTTGGAACATTCTCAGGATTAAATCGTTTTGACGGTTATCAGTTCAAAAACTACATGAGTTCAACTCCGGGAAAAAATAAATTGTACAATGACGATATTACAGCTTTAGAGCTGGATGAAGAATCAAATCACTTGTGGATTGGTACCCGAAAAGGATTGACACTTTTCAAAATGGATACTCATGTTTTCACTACTTTTTATAATAAAAAAGAAGATCCAAACAGCCTCCCTGACGATGAAGTCAGAGCTGTTTATGTAGATAAATTTAAAAGAGTCTGGGTAGGGACCAAAACAAAAGGAGTGTATCTATTCTTTTTGAAAGAAAACCGATTCGAGAAAATTCAGCTTAAAGGTTTTGATTACGTAAAAGAAATTTTTGAAGACAAAAAAGGCAATATCTGGGTTGGAAGTTATGAGAAATCAGGTGTTGTAAAAATCACGATGGATGCAAAAGGAGCGATCGTAAAGATTAACAATTACACGCTTTCCGTTCCAAATTCAAACATAAAAAATCCATATCTTAATTTTATTTATGAAGATGCCAAATCGGATATTTTTGTCGGAACCCGTGAAGGCTTATACAAATTAGACAAAGCAAGCGATCAATTTGTCAATTTATATATTGAGAATAAACAGATCAGAGGCGCTTTAGGCCCGTATTTTTTATCAGTTGCCCGTGCTCCGGACGGCAAATATTGGGTTGGAACTTTAGGCGGATTGCTGGTTTGTAATCAATTAGAAGACATTCAAAAAGGAAATTACAAATGGTATTATTCTATTTTATCAGATGATACTTCGCTTGTAGATAATTTAATTTCAGCACTTTATTTTGATGCATCCGGAGTTTTATGGATCGGAACAGAAGACGGATTAGATAAATACGATCCTTATGAAAATCAGTTCACTTTAAACAAAGATATATCACGCGCCATTGGTAATCAGGCGCCGCGTATAAGAGGTTTTGCTAAAACCTACGATGAAAAAGTGATTGTGGCCACCTATCACAACGGACTTTTTATTTCTAATACAAAAGGCTCGACTCCTTTGCACAATACAGGAAAAGATATCGCCAGTATTTATTCTGATGACGGAAAGATTTTTTACTGTGGCCTGTGGGATGGTAATATTTTAGTTTATAATTACAGCACAAATTCTTCCAGAGAAATACAAGCAGGATTTGAAAAATCTCCCGTTTTTGCTTTTGCCAAGATTGGAGACGATTCTATGATTGTTGGTTCTTTTGGAGAAGGAGCTGTAATATTGAATACCAAAACATTACAAGTACAGACTTCAAAAGGAAAACTTTTGCCTGGTTTTCAGATAAATGCGATAGAAAGAGATGCTAAAAATAATGTTTGGTTTGCTACCGAAACCGGAGTTGTAAAATACAACATCAATTCAGGAAAAATAGAAACCTATTCTTCACTATTTATCAAAGAAAAAGGAGTGCCGCATGATGAAAATGTCAGTGATGTTTTAGTAGATGTAAAAGGAAAAATATGGGCTTCAACACGTTTTGGGCTTTGTCTGTTCAATTCCAAAAAGAACGAATTTGAACCTGTAAAGAAACTTAAAGAACTTTCAGGCAAATGGATTACTGATATCTTATCAGATGCAGACGGAAATTTGTGGTTGAATATCAATAACAATAATATTGCCTTCGTTAAATCTAACTTAAAAGACATTAGTATTTATCATGTAAACAGTGGTAACAGATTGGACGTTTTTAGTTCAAGCGGCTTTTTTTATTTTAATAATTCTAATATTTTTCTTGGAGGTAAAAATGGAATTATTTCTTTTTCGCCGCCTGCAATGAAAAGAAATAAATGGTCGCCGTTACCTGTTATTTCCGAATTTAAAATTCAGAATGAAGAAGTATTTCCGGAAATGGAGATTAATGGAGAAATTCCGCTTTCAAAAGATTTGAATTATGAAAAAGATATAGAACTTACACATAAAAACCGCAATTTTTCGATTCAGTTTTCGGCTCCCTCTTTTGCAAACGAAAAACTGAATAAGTTTCAATATATGCTCGAAGGTTTTGATAAACATTGGATTACAGCTAATAGTACTTCGAGAATTGTTCAATACACCAACCTTTATCCCGGAAGTTATATATTCAAAATAAGATCAAGCAACA
The DNA here is from genome assembly GCF_963422545.1 of uncultured Flavobacterium sp. Classification (NCBI taxonomy): domain Bacteria; kingdom Pseudomonadati; phylum Bacteroidota; class Flavobacteriia; order Flavobacteriales; family Flavobacteriaceae; genus Flavobacterium; species uncultured Flavobacterium sp. The sequence goes on along the minus strand of NZ_OY730243.1, from coordinate 23,993 downwards.
GCGACGGATATTGGAGTAAAACGGTTTCGTACAAAATAAAAATACTTCCGCCTTTCTGGCTGACGCCAACTTCTTTTTTACTGTTTTTCGCACTTTTATTTGGCATTTTTTATTTTGTCAGAAAAGAAATAAAAAACCGTATTCGTTTAAAACAAGAACTGCTTACCGAAAAAGTAAACAGGGAACACGATATTAAGTTAAACAATGAAAAGTTACGTTTCTTCACGAATATTTCGCATGAATTAAGAACGCCGTTAACACTGATTTTAGGTCCGGCAAAACAGCTGTTAGATGAAAGCAGCAATGCAACCGATTATGAAAAAAGCAGATACAATCTGATTTATCAAAATGCCAGCAGATTACTGAATCTGGTAAATCAAGTGTTGGACTTTAGAAAAGCACAATCAGGTGAATTAAAACTGAAGGTGACTAAAACTGATATTCTGGCTTACTCAAAAAATATTTTTGACTCCTTTAAGGAAATGGCTTATAATAAAAAGATTAAGCTCAATTTTATTTCTGAAGATAAGGAAATAAACGGTTGGGTGGACAATGATAAGTATGATAAAATTCTATACAATTTATTATCGAATGCTTTAAAGTTTACCAACAAAAACGGAAACGTAGATTTGTATGTCAGACTAAAAGATACTGTCGAAGATGTTTTAGTGATCGAAGTAACCGATGATGGAATTGGGATTCCGTTAAAAAGTCTGGATAAAATTTTTAAGCGATTTTATCAGGCAACAAATAGTAAAGCCAATAATACGGGATCGGGTATTGGTTTGTCATTGGTAAAATCTTTAGTAGCCATTCATAAAGGAATTATTTCGGTAGAAAGTACACAAGGAAAAGGGAGTACATTTAGGGTCGAAATTCCGATTGATCGTGCTTCTTACGAGCATAAAGAAGTGTTTGAATACGCACTTAAAAATGACAATCTGAGTATGCTTATTCCAGAAAAAGCGGCTAAGAAAATCATTCAGAATACTGATCTTAAAGAGAAAATATTAGTTATTGAAGATAACAGCGAACTCAGAAAATATCTAGTTGATTATTTGTCTGATTATTACAAAGTTTATGATGCAGAAAATGGAGAAGAAGGTCTAAAAATCTGCAGACAAATTAAACCAATTTTGTGCGTTGCCGATGTCATGATGCCCGTTATGGATGGATTAGAGTTTTGCCGACAACTTAAAAATGATGAATTCATAAGTCATATTCCGGTTGTGATGCTTACTGCGCTTTCCGAAAATATGGATAAAGTAAAAGGGTATGATATGGGAGCTGATGGTTATTTGGTGAAACCTTTTGAGCCATTATTACTTAAAACGGTTATTGAAAATATGATTAAATCGAGATTAGAACTTAAACAAAAATTCTCCGGTGAAGTAGAAGGCAAAATAAGTATGCTGACACATTCTCCTATCGATGAAGAATTTATGGAAAAAGTGACTAATTTAATCAATGATAATTTAAGTGAAGTAGATCTTTCTACAGAATTTCTATGTGATAAATTGGGCGTGAGTTCTTCTAAATTATATCGAAAAATTAAGGAATTGACCGATTTGGCACCAAATGAATTTATCAGAACCATTCGTTTAAAAAAATCAGCCGAACTGCTTAAAACTAAAAAGTATAATGTATCGGAAGTAACCAATCTTGTTGGCTTCAATGATCCTTTATATTTCAGCAGATGTTTTAAAAAACAGTTTGGTTTCCCGCCAAGCAAGCTTATCAATTAATTCTCTCTTTTTATTGTGAGCGAATCTTTGTCAAAGTTTAAAACTTTGACAAAGATATATAGAGCATTCTTTTACAACATAGCCCACGGTTTCAACCTTGGGAGCGCAATTCATATCCGTAAACAAATTTCCTTCACGATGTCTCCCACTCCCACGGTTGAAACCGTGGGCTATGGTTGAAATACTATAAAATCAAACAATCAGCTAAAATCAATGTAAAAGTCCTATAATAATCAAAATCATCCATGTTTTTGATGTATTAATCCATTTTGAACGGTATAGGTAATTCTATTTTTGTCTTATAACTTATAACTTTTTAGCATTATGAAAAAGCATATAGACACAGACAATCCGTTGAATAATTTAGATGAATGGGAAGATGATTTGTTATTGCGATATCCTGATCCCTCTGAAAGTGCACCGGAAAAAACAAAAGAAGAATTCAGGAATTATGTCGATTCGGAAAGAGTAGAAACGGTTAAGGAATTTTACAGAATAAACCATACCTATCAGACTTATGATTTTGTGTGCAGCAAAGAACAGGAGTTTTTACAATTCAATAAAAAAGAAATGTCAATTTGGGAAGCTGTTGATTTTTTAAACACACTTGTAGACGACAGTGATCCGGATATAGACTTAGATCAAACGCAACACCTTTTACAGACTTCTGAAGCCATTAGAGCAGATGGTCATCCGGATTGGTTTGTATTAACAGGTTTTATTCATGATTTGGGTAAAATTTTATGTTTGTTTGGAGAACCGCAGTGGGCAGTTGTCGGCGATACATTCCCGGTTGGCTGTGCTTATTCAGATAAGATTGTTTACCCAGAGTTTTTTAAAGAAAATCCCGATTATACAGACGAAAGATTCAATACCAAATTTGGTGTTTACACAGAAAACTGCGGACTGGATAATGTAAAAATGAGCTGGGGTCATGACGAATATTTGTATCAGATTATGAAAGATTATCTTCCGGATCCGGCTTTATACATGATACGTTATCATTCGTTTTATTCACAGCATAAAGAAAATGCGTATGCTCATTTGATGAATGAAAAAGATATCGAAATGTTTGACTGGGTTAGAAAGTTCAATCCCTACGATTTATACACCAAAGCTCCCGTTAAACCAGATGTAAAAGCATTGCTTCCTTATTATAAAGAATTAGTTGCTAAATATTTACCTGAGAAGTTGAAGTTCTAGAAATATCAAGAATTTCATCTGAAAGTTATCTAAAACCAAAATAATGCATAAAACCAAAACCAAAATACTTTTATTATGCCTGCTGATACTTTGCGGAACTTTTGTTTCTGCTCAGGAAAAAGACCGTAACGATTGGGAAAATCCTCAAGTATTTCAAATTAACAGAGAACCGGCGCGTGCTGCTTTTCTTCCTTATGCAGATGAAACTTCTGCAATAAGCGATAAATATGAAAACTCACCTTGGTTTTTTTCTTTAAACGGTAAATGGAAATTTTCCTGGTCGCCAACACCAGATCAGCGTCCAAAGGATTTTTACAAAACGGATTTCAGTACTTTAAACTGGAAGGAACTTCAGGTGCCATCCAATTGGGAGTTGAATGGTTACGGGATACCAATTTATACCAATATCACCTATCCTTTCGAAAGAAATCCGCCTTTTATCAATCATTCGGATAATCCTGTAGGCTCTTATAAAAAAGATTTTGTGCTGCCAGACAACTGGAAAAACCGACATGTTTTTCTTCATTTTGAAGCAGGAACATCTGCCATGTATATTTGGGTAAATGGTGAAAAAGTTGGTTATACCGAAAACACCAAAAGCCCAGCAGAATTTGATATTTCTAAATATTTAAAACCAGGAAAAAATAATCTGGCTGTTGAAGTTTACAGATGGAGCGATGGTTCTTACCTGGAAGATCAGGATTTCTGGAGACTTTCCGGAATCGACAGAAATGTGTATTTGTACAGTACGGATAATGTTCGGATTTCAGATTTTTTTGCCAAACTAGATTTAGATGCGAAGTATAAAAACGGAAGTTTAAATGTAGAAGTAAGTTTAAAAAACCTGACTTCAACGGCTGTTAACAATCAAAAATTAGTCGCAAAACTGGTAGATGCTTCAGGAAAAAATGTGTTTAGCAAAGAGATCAATGTCAATTTTGAAGCGTCAAAAACTCAGACCATTAATTTTGCTCAGAATGTATCCAATCCAAAATTATGGAGCAGTGAAACGCCAAATTTATACACTTTGCTTTTGACCTTAAAAAATGCAAAAGGCGATATAATAGAAACTGTTTCAACTCAAATCGGATTCAGAAAAGTAGAATTAAAAGGCGGACAATTATTGGTAAACGGAGTTCGACTGATGGTTCGTGGTGTAAATATTCATGAACATAATCCGGTAACCGGACATTATCAGGACGAAGCGACGATGATGAAAGACATTAGGATGATGAAGCAGATGAATATTAATTCGGTACGCTGCAGTCATTATCCGAACAATATTTTGTGGGTAAAATTGTGTAACAAATATGGTTTGTTTTTGGTCGATGAAGCCAATATCGAAAGCCACGGAATGGGAGTAGAGGGACAGCCTCTAATTTGGATGAATCCAAAAACTAATCCGGGTTATCTTCCAGAATGGAGAGAAGCACATCTGGATAGAATCTATAGTCTTGTTGAAAGAGATAAAAATGCTCCATCGGTAATTCTTTGGTCATTAGGTAATGAAAGTGCCAACGGGCCTGTTTTTCACGAAGCTTACAAATGGATTAAAAAAAGAGATAATACGAGACTGGTTCAGTTTGAGCAGGCAAAAGAAAACGAAAACACAGATATTGTGTGTCCGATGTATCCAACAATTGCTTACATGAAAGAATATGCGGCACGCAAAGAAGTCAGCCGACCGTACATAATGTGTGAGTATTCACATGCAATGGGAAACAGCAATGGTAATTTTCAGGAATACTGGGATATAATTCGAGGCAGTAAAAATATGCAGGGCGGTTTTATCTGGGACTGGGTAGATCAGGGATTTGAGAGAGAAGATGAAAACGGCAGAAAATACTGGGCTTACGGAGGTGATATGGGAAGCCAGAATTATACAAATGATGAAAATGACTGTAATAATGGATTGGTTATGCCGAATAGAACACCAAATCCCGGTGCGTTTGAAGTAAAAAAAGTATATCAGGATATTTTGTTTGAAGCGGTTGATATCAAGAATGGAGTAATTGAAATTATAAACGATTTTGGATTTACAAACCTGAATAAATACAACTTTAAATATCAGGTTTTAGAAAACGGAAAAGTAATTAAAGAAGGAACAATTAATGTTGCTTTAGATCCGAAAACAAAAAAACAGTTTAAGCTTGACTTACCAAAATTACAGTCAAAAGAAGGAACAGAATATTTATTGAATGTTTTTGCTTACACAAAAACAGGTTCAGAGTTACTGCCGCAAAATTTTGAAATCGCCAAAGAACAGTTTGTAATCGAAGACTCCAACTATTTTGCAAAATCAGAAAAAGCAAATACGGCTAAAATTCAGGATGAAAAAGAGCAGTTTGTATTGACCTCAGATAATGTTATTGTGAAAATTAGTAAGTCAACAGGATTAATTTCTTACTACAGTTTAAAAGGAGAGGAGTACTTTAAACAATACCCTGAACCTAATTTCTGGAGAGCACCGACCGATAATGATATAGGAAATAAAATGGAGATTAGAGCGAATGTATGGAGAACAGCGGGTAAAAATACCACATTAGAAAACATTCAGCAGACTAAGGAAAACGGGCAGCAATACATCGTTGCGAAATTAAAACTGAATGATGTTGCTTCTGATTATACTATCAAATATGCATTAGGAAATAATGGTGCTTTAGAAATACAAGCGTCATATAAAAAAGGTGCAAATCCGTTACCGGAATTACCGCGTTTCGGAATGATTTTCACCTTAAAAAATACGCTAGAAAATCTGGATTATTACGGAAGAGGGCCGTTAGAAAATTATCCGGACAGAAAAACAGCTGCATTCAAAGGAATTTATTACAGTAAAGTTGCAGACCAATATGTGCCTTATATACGCCCACAGGAAAATGGATACAAAACGGATATACGCTGGTTTAAATTGTCAGGCAATAAAGGAAATGGCTTGGAAATAAAAGGTCTGCAGCCTTTAGGTATGAGTACTTTGAATAATTATCCGAGTGATTTTGACGCAGGACTTTCTAAAAAGAATATTCATTCGAGCGACATTACGCCTCGAAATGAAGTTGTCGTGTGTGTTGATTTAACACAGCGCGGATTAGGAGGCGACAACAGCTGGGGATTACCACCACACAAACAGTATGTATTGACGGAAAGTGAATACAGCTACGGATTTGTTATTAAACCAATAGAATAAGTTTACAGTCGCAGTCGCAGTCTCAGTTTTCGGTCTCAGTTCTCAGTGTAAACTGGGACTGAAAACTGAGACTGCGACCGAAAACTGCGAACTAAATACAGAATAAAAATAAAATTATGAGTAACCCTACTAATGGAAGATTAATTTCTTTAGATGCGCTTCGCGGATTTGTTATGTTTTGGATTATGAGCGGAGAACATATCATTCATGCTCTGGCAAAAGCTGCCCCAATTCCTGTTTTTATCTGGATGTCATCGCAATTACATCATGCAGAATGGAATGGGATTACATTTTATGATATGATTTTTCCTGTGTTTCTTTTTGTTGCAGGAGTTTCAATGCCATATTCTTTTGAAAAGAAAATGCAGCTGGCAGGAGTAAAAACACCAAAAGATTTACCAAGAAACGAAAAGCGAAAAATATACTTATCAATGCTTAAAAGAACCTGTATTTTACTGGTTTTAGGATTTGTAGTAAATGGATTATTGCGATTTGACGGTTTCGATCATACACGTTTTGCAAGTGTTTTAGGTAGAATTGGACTGGCTTGGTTTTTTGCCGGAATCATCTATTTGAATTTTGATTTTAAAAAACAGTTAATCTGGTTTTTCGGTATTTTGATTGGTTATTATGCCGCAATGAAATGGATTCCCGTACCTGATTTTGGTGCTGGAGTTTTAACCAAAGAAGGATCATTAGAAGGATATATTGATCGTCTGTTTTTACCGGGTAGGCTCCACAGTACCGTTTATGATCCCGAAGGAATATTTTCTACTATACCTGCAATTGCTACAGCTTTGTTAGGTGTTTTTACAGGAACATTTTTAAAAGCAAAATATCCATATTCCGTAAAAGTAAAATTGCTTTTAATGGCCCTTACCGCAGTGGTCTTGATTATTGCAGGATTACTTTGGGATATTAATTTTCCAATCAATAAACACTTATGGACGAGTTCGTTTGTGTTTTTTGTAGGCGGATTTAGCATTTTGTTCTTTGTCTTTTTTTATTCGATAATTGATTTGTTTGGATTTCATAAATGGGCATTTCCGTTAATCTTAATCGGTTCAAATTCTATTTTAATTTATATAGCAGCTGAAGGTTTAGTAGATTTTAAACATACAGCAGAATATGTTTTTGGCGGACTCATAAATTTTCTGCCGCTTATTTGGCAGCCCGTATTTGCCACTTTATCTGTAACAGTTGTACAGCTTATTTTACTTTACTTTTTATACAAAAGGAAATGGTTTCTGAAAATTTGATGCAAATCAAATCTTAAAATGCATTTTACTAACTAACCAAAAAATAACCACACTATTATGAATGTATTACAAACCGCAGATTACATTGTTTTCTTTATTTACTTTGTCATAGTCACGGCTTACGGAATGTATATTTACAGAAGCAAAAAAACTGCAGCGACCAGTTCCAACGAATATTTTTTAGCCGAAGGATCACTTACCTGGTGGGCAATTGGAGCATCGCTTATAGCTTCTAATATTTCAGCAGAACATTTTATTGGTATGAGTGGTTCAGGTTTCGCAATAGGATTAGCAATTGCTTCTTACGAATGGATGTCTGCTGCCACATTAATTATCGTGGCCATGTTTATTTTACCAATTTATCTTAAAAACAAGATATTTACCATGCCGCAGTTTCTGGCCAAAAGATATAGCGGAACAGTAAGTACCATTATGGCGATTATTTGGTTGTTAATTTATGTATTTGTAAATCTTACTTCTATAATTTACTTAGGAGCTTTGGCTATTTCATCAATTGCTCCGGTCAGTTTTCAGTTTTGTGTTATTGCACTAAGTTTATTCTCTGTTATTGTAACTTTAGGAGGAATGAAAGTGATTGGATATACAGATATGTTTCAGGTTATAGTATTAATTCTTGGCGGATTAGTAACAACTTATTTGGCATTGACCCTACTTTCAGACCAGTTTGGTTTTGGAAAAGATATTTTAAAAGGACTGGCTATTATAGCTGATAAAGCACCGGAACATTTACACATGATATTAGACAAATCAAACCCGCATTATAATGAATTGCCGGGAATGTCTGTTTTGGTTGGCGGTATGTTAATCAATAATCTGGCTTATTGGGGATGCAATCAATATATTGTTCAGAGAGCTTTAGGAGCCGATTTAAAAACTGCCCGTAAAGGAATTTTATTTGCCGCTTTTCTGAAATTATTAGTTCCAATTATTGCCGTTTTACCGGGAATCGCCATGTTCGTAATGCATTCAAACGGAATGTTTCAACAGGAAATGGTTGATGCAGCAGGAGTTTTAAAACCAGATCACGCATATCCAACTTTAATGAATTTACTTCCTGCGGGATTAAAAGGTGTAGCTCTGGCGGCTTTGACAGCAGCAATTGTAGCTTCTCTAGCAGGAAAAGCAAATAGTATTTCGACTATTTTTTCTTTAGATATTTATAAAAAATATTTCAATTCTCAGGCATCAGAAAAAAAGCTGGTTCGTACAGGAAGATGGTGTGTTGTAGTTTGTATGATTATAGCAGCTTTTGTAGCGCCGGCATTAAAATCATTAGATCAGGCTTATCAATTTATACAAGAATATGTGGGATTCTTTTCACCAGGCGTTTTAGCGATTTTCTTGTTGGGAATGTTCTGGAAAAAAACAACTCCGGCTGCCGGACTTGCGGGCGCATTGTTAACAGTACCACTTGCGGCTATATTGAAATTCCTGCCTATGTGGACAGATGGCGCTTTTCCTGATTATCCTTTCTTAGACAGAATGACTATTGTTTTCTTTTTAATTGTGTTTATAATGGTTGGCATTAGTTTAGCAAAACCACTTTCAGAGCAAGAGACTGAAATCCATACAATAGAAGTCGATAACTCTATGTTTAAAGTCTCTTCAGAGTTTATTGTTGGTTCATTTATTATCTGCGGAATATTAGTGGCTTTATATACCGTTTTTTGGTAATTTTTATTTTGCTATGAAGACACAAAGGCTCAAAGTTTATTTAAAAAGAATAGATTGAAAATTGCTCGCAAAGAATTGAAGGCGCAAAGTTTATTGAAAGAAACTATAAAGAAAAAAAGCTTAGTGCCTTTGTGGCATTAAAAAAAATAAAAAGAAATGAAAAGAAATTTTATAATCGCACTGCTTATTTTTTGTATTTCCTTAACCGTTTCGGCGCAAAAGGTATTTGACATTAAAAGATATGGCGCCGTAGGAGACGGTAAAACTTTAAATACAAAAGCAATTCAAAAAGCAATTGATGGGGCTAACAAAAGTAAAGGCGGAAGAGTTATTTTTTCAAAAGGTAAATTTCTATCCGGAAGTATAGTTTTAAAAACCGGAGTTGAATTGTTTTTTGAAGAAGGAGCCGTTTTGTTAGGAAGTACCAATCCAGATGATTATCCGAAATATGAAGGGATAAGAGCATTGATTTTGGCTAATGAATCAAAAAATATTGCGGTAAACGGAAATGGAATTATAGACGGACAAGGAAGAGAACTGGCATTGGCAATCGATAGTCTGCATCATACCGGAGTTCGAATTGATCCAAAATACAATTACAGAAGAATGCGCCCTGAAGATGGACGTGGAAAGCTGATTTCGTTTGTAAAATGCGATTCTGTAACCATGATCAATATCACATTAAAAAACAGTCCGGGCTGGGTGCAATGCTTTAGGGAATGTAAAAATATTGTAATTGATTCTATGAAAGTCAATAGTACGGCTTATTGGAACAATGACGGAATTGACGTTGATGGCTGCGAAAATGTTCGAATAACAAATTGCAATGTAAACGCGGCAGATGACGGTATTTGTCTAAAATCTGAGTCGCTGGGATTGCAGAACAATAACATTTACATCGGAAATTGTACCATTAGATCGAGCGCCAATGCTGTAAAATTTGGTACAGGTTCTTATGGCAGTTTCAAAAACGTTACGATTGAAAATATTAAGGTTTTTGATACTTTCAGATCGGCAATTGCGATTGAATCTGTAGATGGAGCTGAAATTGAGAATATTAAAGTTTCAAATATTACGGCTGTAAATACAGGAAATGCGATATTAATTCGCTTAGGTCACAGAAATGGAGACAAACCGGGATATATCAAAAACGTAACAATTAAAAACGTAAAAGCACAGATTCCTTTTGGCCGTCCTGATATTGATTATGATATGCGCGGACCAGAAGTTGATTATTTCCATAATCCATTTCCGGCTTCGATTGCAGGAATTCCGGGACATTTGATAGAAAATGTGACATTAGAAAATATTGAAATTACGTATCCGGGAAGAGCTTCAAAAGGAATGGCGTATCATCCTTTAAGCAGACTAAAAGATGTAAAAGAAAACATAAACGGATATCCTGAATTTACCATGTTTGGAGAATTACCTTCTTGGGGATTTTATGTTCGTCACGTAAACGGAATCGAAATGAAGAATATAAAACTGATTTTGGAGAAAGAAGATTTTCGTCCCGCTTTTGTTTTTGATGATGTAAAAAATCTTGCGATGAAAGCTATTGATATTCCTTCGGATAAAATTAATCAGATTGTTTTTAAAGATGTTATATCAAGCAATTTGGATAGTGAATCGTTAAAAAGAAAAATAGAACCAGAACAAAATAAGTTTGAATTGCCTGCGCATTAAAATTTTGCCACAAAGGCGCGAAGACGCAAAGTTTTTTTGTTTCACGCAGATTTAAAAAGATTTAAGCAGATTCTGCAGATATTTTTATAAAGAAATCTACAACATCTGCGTGAAATAAAAAAACTTTGCAACTCTCCTCCAGATAGTTATCGGGATTGCGAGATTAAAAAAATAAACCAAAAACTTTGCGTAGACTATCTTAAACAAGGTTTTTAATAAATTAAAAGAAATGAAAAAGAAATCTATAATCGCGATCCTAATTTTTTGTCTTTCCTTGACTGTTGCGGCACAGAATGTTTACGACGTTAAAAAATACGGAGCTAAAGGAGACGGAAAAACCAATGATGCGGCAGCCATTCAAAAAGCAATTGATGCCTGCAGTAAAACGGGTGGAAGGGTTTTATTTCCCGCACCATTTACGTTTTTAGCCGGACCAATTGATGTAAAATCCAAAGTAGATCTGCATATCGAAGCAGGAGCTAAATTATTGGCAAGTCCAGACGAAAAATTATATACAAAAAGTGCTTTTAGAACCAATCCGGGAGAAGGCACCATTTGGATTGGAGGAGAAAATATAGAAGATTTTACCATTAGCGGAAGCGGAAAAATAGACGGAAACGGAATTTCGTTTATGGGCGAAGAACTGGAAGATTCGTATGTTTTAAAACCTTTTAATGTGCTCGATCCACGACCTCATGTATTGACAATTGTTGGAGGAAAAAACATCAGAATAAAAGATGTTCATATTGGAAATTCGGCATACTGGACAGTTCATTTGGTTGGCTGTAATGATGTTGTAATCAGCGGAATTACTTTATTAAATAGTTTGAAAGTCCGTAACAGCGACGGAATCGATTTGGATCATTCAAAAAATGTGAGAATCAGCGATTGTTATATCGAAAGCGGAGATGATTGTATTTGTCTAAAAAACAGAAGAGAATTTGAAGAATTTGGTGCCTGCGAAAATATTACAGTTACCAATTGTACGATGACAAGCAGCAGCTGTGCGATTAAAATTGGTTCAGAAAACATGGATGCAATCAGACAAGTGGTATTCAATAATTGTATTATAAAAAACAGCAATCGTGCCTTAGGAATTCAGAACAGAGATGAAGGGACTGTGAGCGATGTTATTTTCTCTAATATTGTTGTCGAAAGTAAATTGAATACCGATACTTGGTGGGGAAAAGCAGAGCCGATTTATGTAACGGCTTTCAGCAGAGCAAAAGGAAATCATAAAGACGCGAATTGGCGTTTTCCAAAAGGAGCAACAGAAGGAAAAGTGGGCGAAATTAGAAACATCTATTTCTTTAATATTCAGTGTACAGGAGAAAATGGCGTATTTGTAAGCGGTGAATCAAAAGATAAAATCAAGAATATTGTTTTTGACAATGTGAGTGTCTTTATAGATAAAACAACTTCTTTTCCCGGTGGTGTTTATGACAGACGTCCTTCTAATGTTGAAGGTTTTGTAAAAGGAAGCACTTCGGGGTTTTATTTTGATTCAGCAGAACGTATTAAAGTACAAAATTGTACAGTACAATGGGGTAATAACAAACCGGATTATTTTAAATACGCTGTCGAAAGTAAAAATGTAGCCGAATTAATCGTAACAAATTTAGACGGACAATCAGCTTTTCCTGCTAAATTAGAGGCAGTAAAAAAATAATCAGTTCCATTCCAAAAACTATGAAAAATAATATCCTTACAACATTTACCATTTGCGGTCTGTTATTAAGCAGTTTTTATGTGAATGCTCAAAAAACAATTTTAGAAGTTGATGCTTCCAAAACTATTACTAAAATTCAGCCTACCATGTTCGGTTTGTTTTTTGAAGACATCAATTTTGCTGCAGACGGCGGATTATATGCTGAATTGATTAAAAACAGATCTTTTGAATTTGATAAACCTTTGATGGGATGGGAACAGCCAAATACAAAAAGATCATCTTTAAATAAAGAATCCGGCAGTGCAGCGCCAATCAAAATTGAGGCAAATAATACTATTTTTTGCAGAGTTGAAGTCAATAATGCAAAAGGTTACACTTTTATAAATGAAGGTTTTAGAGGAATGGGAGTGAAGAAAGAGGCAAAATACAACCTTTCATTAAAAGCGGCTAATCATAATGCAGCCATCAAAAAGATTATATTTCAGTTAATTGATAAAGACCAAAAAGTAATTGGAGAAACGAGCATTGTTCCAAATTCAGATCAATGGGCGAATTATACATCACAAATTACAGCGACTCAAACTGAGGCAAAAGCAAAATTAAAAATAACTTTTGAAGGAACAGGAACTATAGATTTAGATATGATTTCATTGTTTCCTGAAGATACCTGGAAGAACAGAAAAAACGGACTTCGTAAAGATCTTGTACAGCTTTTATATGATATGAAACCTGGATTTTTACGCTTTCCTGGCGGCTGTATTGTCGAAGGAAGAACATTGTCAGACCGTTATCAATGGAAAAAATCAGTTGGGAATGTAGAGGAAAGAAAAACGAAGATGAACCGTTGGAATGTAGAATTCAGTCATAAACAAACTCCGGATTATTTTCAAAGTTTCGGATTAGGATTTTTTGAATATTTCCAGCTTTCAGAAGATATTGGAGCAGAACCGCTTCCGATTTTAAGCTGTGGAATGGCTTGCCAATACAATACAGGAGAATTGGCTCCGATAAACGAATTAGATCCGTATGTTCAGGATGCTTTAGATTTAATTGAATTTGCAAATGGCGCTGTAACTACAACCTGGGGGAAAATCCGATCGGATATGGGACATTCAAAACCATTTAATTTAAAATATATTGGCGTTGGAAACGAACAATGGGGACCCGATTATATTGATAGATACAAAGTTTTTGAGAAAGCCATAAAAGCAAAATATCCAAATATCATTATTGTATCTGGAAGCGGTCCTTCTCCAGCAGGCGAACATTTTGATTTTGCTATGGAAGAACTCAAAAAACTCAATGCAGAACTTGTAGACGAACACTATTATGAAAGCCCGAAATGGTTTAGAGAAAATGCCGGACGTTATGATAATTATGACAGAAAAGGCCCTAAAATATTTGCTGGAGAATATGCAGCGCAAAGTGTTTCAGGAGCCAATCCAAATAATAGAAATAATTGGGAATGTGCTTTTTCTGAAGCCGCTTTTATGACTGGATTAGAAAGAAATGCAGAAGTAGTTCATTTAACATCTTACGCACCTTTAATGGCGCACGAAGATGCCTGGCAATGGACTCCTGATATGATTTGGTTTAATAATCTGCAATCTTATGGATCGGCAAACTATTATGTACAGCAATTATTTTCAACCAATAAAGGAACAGATTTATTAAGTATTACCAAAGATGGAAAAGCCTTAACAGGTCAGAACGATTTATACGCATCGGCAGTAAAAGATGTAAATAGTAAAGAAATAATTGTGAAACTGGTAAATACAGCTTCATCAGCATCAGAAGTGAGTATCGATTTAAAAGGAGCAAAATTAGGATCAAAAGGAACAATTATAAGGCTGGAAAGTCCAAGTACACAAGATGAAAATACTTTTGCTGAACCTAAAAAAATTACTCCAAAACAAAGTGAATACAAAATAGCAAAAGGAAAACAACAATTAAGTCTTCCTGCTTATTCGGTAACTGTTTTAAAACTGAAAACCAATTAATTGTGAATTATTAGTTATAAATTATTAATTAAAAATACCATGCTTCATCATTTTTTAAAAAAGTCTTTTGTACTTATTTCTGTAATTACTGGGTTTTCGGGATATGCGCAGGATTTAAAACTTAATTACAACCAACCCGCTGTTGAATGGACAGAAGCTTTACCAATAGGAAATGGTACACTCGGTGCAATGGTTTTTGGAAGAGTAGATTCTGAATTAATTCAGTTGAATGAAGCTACTTTGTGGAGTGGCGGTCCTGTACAGAAAAATGTAAATCCGGATGCTTTTAAAAATTTGGCTTTAATTAGAGAAGCACTTAACAAAGAAGATTTCGAAAAGGCATATGATTTTACTAAGAATATGCAGGGTGCTTACAGCGAAAGTTTTATGCCGTTGGGAGATCTTATTTTAAATCAGAATTTTAACGGACAAAAAGCGGATTCTTATAACAGAAGTCTTGATATTGAAACAGGATTAGCTGTAACCAATTTTAAAATTGACGGCGTAAATTATAAAAGAGAAATCTTTGCTTCGGCACCTGCGCAATGTATTGTGATTAAACTTTCGGCAGATCAATTAAAGAAACTTTCTGTTACAATTGACGCTTCAAGTCTTTTAAGAAATCAAAAATCAATACAAAATCAATCGTTGGTTTTAAAAGGGAAAGCACCTTCTCACGCAGATCCTAATTATATTGATTACAATAAAGAACCCGTTGTTTATGAAGATACAACAGGTTGTAGAGGAATGCGTTTTGAATTAATTATTAAACCAGTTGTAAAAGACGGTCAAGTGACTTATGAAGACAATAAACTAGTTATTAAAAATGCATCTGAAATACTACTTTTCGTTTCGGCTGCAACCAGTTTCAACGGTTTTGATAAATGTCCGGATAGTCAGGGAAAAGACGAACATAAATTGGCAGAAAGTCCAATTAAAAAAGCTGTTGGTAAAAAATACGATAGTTTACTAAAAGAACATATTACAGATTTTCAGCATTTCTTTAATAGAGTTTCGTTAAAATTGAATGATAAAGAATCCAATAAATCTAATCTGCCTACAGATATAAGATTAGAGCAGTATGCAAAAGGAGAAAAAGACGCCGGACTTGAAGCTTTATTTTTTCAATACGGACGTTATTTATTGATTTCTTGTTCGCGTACACATAATACACCTGCCAATTTACAAGGAATTTGGAACAATAAACTTCGCGCGCCTTGGAGCAGTAACTATACAACAAATATTAATTTACAGATGAATTACTGGCCTGTAGAATCAGGAAGTTTATCTGAATTTTTTTTTCCGCTTGATGAATTTATCAAAAATGTTTCTGTAACAGGAGCTGAAACCGCCAAAAGTTATTATCATGCTAACGGATGGGTATTGCATCATAATTCGGATATCTGGGCAACAACAAATCCTGTAGGCGATTTCGGAAAAGGCGATCCTATGTGGGCAAACTGGTATATGGGCGCCAACTGGCTGAGCAGGCATTTATGGGAACATTATGAATATACTGGCGATAAGGAATATCTAAAGAAAGTCTATCCAATTATAAAAGGAGCGGCAGAATTTAGCTTGGATTGGCTTCAAAAAGATAAGAATGGTTATCTGGTAACAATGCCTTCAACCTCACCAGAAAATAAATATTATTATGATGGAAAAAAAGAAGGTGTCGTAACGACAGCTTCGACTATGGATATCGGAATCATAAAAGATTTATTCGAAAATACTATCGAAGCCTCTAAAGTGCTTAATACTGATTTAGAATTCAGACAGACTGTAAACAAAGCGTCAGATCAATTACTGCCTTTTAAAATTGGAAGCAAAGGACAACTTCAGGAATGGTATAAAGATTTTGAAGAAGAAGATCCGCATCACAGACATACTTCACACCTTTATGCTTTGCATCCTGCAAATTTAATATCACCACTAAAAACACCGGAACTGGCTGCTGCCGCAAAGAAAACATTAGAACTGCGTGGAGATGACGGAACGGGCTGGAGCCTTGCCTGGAAAGTAAATATGTGGGCGAGACTTTTAGACGGAAATCATGCTTATAAATTATTCAAAAATCAATTAAGATTAACAAAAGAAAACAATACAGAGTACAGCAGACATGGAGGATGTTATCCGAATCTTTTTGATGCTCATCCGCCTTTTCAGATAGATGGAAATTTTGCCGGAACTGCAGGCGTAATTGAGATGTTGATGCAAAGCCAGAATAAAGAAATTCATTTGCTGCCAGCTCTTCCGGATTCATGGACAGACGGCGAAATTAAAGGTATTACGGCAAAAGGCAATTTTACTGTAGATATAAAGTGGAATGATGGAAAAATGAGTCAGGCAAAAATAGTATCTAATAATGGAGGTATTTGTTTTGTAAGAACTGCAGAGCCATTTATAATTGAAAATCTTAATATCAAAAGCGAGAAATCATCTATTGGTTATACTGCAGAATTTGAAACTAAAAAAGGATTGTCTTACACCATTATACCTTTAAAATAGGTTTAAAATGTTAATTAAAAATTACAAGAAAAATGAAATATAGTGTTGATAAGATCTTACTAAACAGAATTCGAATATATCAATGTTACTTCTGTTAATGATCGTGATACGATAGAAACCTGTTTCGCTAATTGTAAACTATTATATCTGTTTTTCAGTGTGTTAAATTTGTCTGTTATTGAATTTGCACTATCTTTATTACAAATTTAATTTCGAAAACATGAAAAAAACTATCCTTTACTTCGCCATGGCGATAGCACTGTTTTCTTGTAAAGAGAAAACCACTAAGACTACAGAATCAGAAACAGCGATCTCGGATACTGCCAATAAAGTGCCTGTCAATCAGCCTATATTGCGCGAAAGAGTATTGACCGCTGCAGAACAGGCAGCTTTGAAACCTAATGATGTAATTACTGCTTTAAAAGAGGGGAACAAACGTTTTACCACCAATAATCTAACATTGAGAGATCATTCAGCTATGGTAAGAAACGCCTCAGAAGGACAATTTCCAAAAGCTGTAATACTATCCTGTATAGATAGCCGAGTACCGGTTGAAGATGTATTTGATAGGGGTATTGGCGATTTGTTTGTAGCTCGTGTTGCAGGTAACTTTTCCAATACTGATATATTAGGAAGTCTTGAGTTTAGTTGTAAGGTAATGGGAGCGAAAGTAATATTGGTTCTGGGACATGGATCGTGCGGAGCAGTAAAAGGCGCTATTAATAATGAACAACTTGGGAATATTACAGCAATGCTGGCTAATATAAAACCAGCAATTAAAAGGGTGAAAAATTTTACGGGCGAAACTACTTCTAAAAATGATGCCTATGTAGAAGCGGTTGCAAAAGAAAATGTTCTGAATACCATTGAAACTATTAAAGCCAACAGCCCTATTCTGAAAGATATGGATTCAAAGGGAGACATAAAAATTATAGGAGGATATTATGATATTCATTCCGGTGTTGTAGTATTTTTATAAATATTAATACAGGAACCTTTATTTTATATCATCTTTTATTTTTAGGTAATATACCAAGATGTGTTGAGGACTAATATTTCATAAGATTTGTAATCTATATCTTCAAAGAAATAAATATATAGAAAAAGCTTCAGAGAAATCTGAAGCTTTTTGTGGTAAAAAAGGTATCAGGTCCACAATAGTTTAAAACTCTTTTTACCAGTACACAGTAAATATTTTATGATTTGTCTTTCGTTTGGATTAAATATTTTCGAATGTCTTTTTCTAACTTTTCAGGATATTCATAGTTTAATTTTTTTGATAATTTAGTTCCGACTTCCGAAACTAAGTCAGCCATTGAAAATAATGCATTCCAGTTATCGTTTATATTACTTCCCGAAAATGTTTGCTCTGTTTTTAACCACATTTCTGGGTTTAGATACTTTTTAAACAGTCTCCCATGTTTGTTAGTTGTAATGGCCCAATTGTGTTCACTTGCGATATGCCATTCAATTAAAGGAATTAAATAGTTGGTTCGGATATTTGTTTCCGACATAAATTTTGCATAAAATATCTCATCTCTCGCAAGACATTTGGCTATGTAAGTTGTATCCCACCAAAAGTCATTAAGAATACATTGAAATTCTTCTTTTGAAGGTTTTACGATAATGGAAACTTGAAAAGTTGGTTGTTGCATTTCCTGCGTTATCCCGTCTTTGTCAATAATAACCTTATAGCCGATATCCCAGTCTTCAGGCAATTTTTTTAGTTTTATTTCTTCCAAAAATTTGTCTTTATTGAATAGTTTAAAGTCAACTTTTACGCTGTCATCATACAAGACCATTTTCATTGCGTGTTTATGCTCGAAATAGTTTTCATCTTCTTCAATCATCGCAATTGGATTTCCAAAGTTATGGATCCAACTATTACTAGATATGTAGTCGGAATTATTTACGAAAATAAATTCAATATCTAAATCACTAAAATCATCAACAGGTGCTAATGGATTTACAAGTGAACTTGTAAGTAGCATCGCTCTTACATCTTTGTTGTTTTCTGCCCAATTAATGATGGTATTCAACTTATCATCTCTTACTATCATTTTTAATAAGTTCGATTTTTTACTATGCCATTTAGCAGATTAGATTTTTGTGATGTGGCGGTAATAGTATTGCGTCTACTCGAATATAGTACAAAAGCTCAATAGAAGTAACATTGTTGTGGCTTTTTTTAGCTGTTTTTCACATTTTAATTCTTTATGTAACGTAGTGTAAAGTATCTGTAACAAATGGATAGTTGGCGCCTGTTTTAAATAAATACTTTTGAATCATTCAATTTTTTATTGATTGTTTAAAAAAAGTGAAATTAATTTTTCATATCGATAATCATGTTGTTAAATGTTGAAATTGTGTCATGGTTGGTGTTTTGATTCTTTTTAAGACTTATTTGTTAAAACGATATTTTTTAATTGAGAAGCAGCATTAGACTCCAGACAAAAAAACGTAACATTTTAAACATTTGATTTTTATAAAGGTACTAGTAAACAATTTCCATTTAAGAATAAAAACCAACCAACCAAGTAATTAACCAAGAATTTATTAACTAACCATTATGACCAAAATTTTATTTTTTCGAAAAAAATTATCAAGAGCTGGTTTTTTTTGCCAGCGTGTAATCCTCAAATCTTATGAGGAACATAAAGACAGTAAAACAAAAGAGCTATTCAAGAATTATTTACTCAACAGCCGGAGGCTGGATACAGTCAGTTTTGTTAAGACAATTTATCATTCACGGATTCAAATGATCTCATTTAAGCACTGACAACTTATATATGGGATTATAAATAACAGCCAGAATTAAAGTAAATGTATTAGCAATTTCCGGCTGGAAAAAATCTAAAATTAATTTAATCAAGTCTGTATCTGTTTATCGATAGTATTGATAGCAGTATAAAGTATAGATCAAGTTCAAAATATTTAAATAACATGAAAATAAAATTATCTAAAATTCTAAACGGAGCTATGTATCTGCCTTTAGGAGTTTTGTTTCAGTTTTTGTTTATCACCCAATTATCAGCTGCAGAGAATCGCTTCTTTGGTTCAGGATATGTTACAAACAGTACTATTAAGCAGGAAATTACAGTTAGTGGTAGAGTAACATCATCAGAAGACGGTAAAGGTGTACCGGGAACTACTATTTCAGTAAAAGGCGTAGCCAATTTAAGTGTTTCTACTGATTTCGATGGAAGATATACAATTAATGTACCTTCTAATGCTGTTTTGGTATTCAGCTTTGTAGGGTTTAAAACTGTTGAAAGGCAAGTTGGCAATGACAGAGAGATTAATGTGGTATTGACATTTGAGAAAACGTCCTTAGATGAGGTCATTGTAGTAGGATACGGAAAGCAGAAAAAAGCAAGTTTAGTAGCCGCAATTACTCAAGTTTCCGGAAAAGTCCTGGAACGTGCCGGAGGTGTTCAAAGTATTGGTGCCGCATTGACTGGTAATGTGCCGGGCCTGATAACATCGGCCAGTTCTGGTATGCCTGGTGAGGAAGATCCTCAGCTTTTTATACGAGGTGCAAGTACTTGGAATAATGCACAACCTCTTATTTTGGTTGACGGTGTAGAGAGACCAATAAATAGTGTTGAAATTACTTCGGTAGAATCTGTTTCGGTATTAAAAGATGCTTCCGCTACTGCAGTTTATGGAGTTAGAGGTGCAAATGGAGTAATACTTATTACTACTAAACGAGGTCAATCTGGTAAAGCATTAATAAGGACTACTTTTAATACCACCGTCAAAACTCTTTCTAAATTACCTTCTAAGCTAGATTCTTATGACGGGTTAATGGTTAAAAACCGTGCCATCGAAAACGAGTTGGCATTAAGTCCATCGAGTTGGGTCGATTATGTTCCTCAGGCTATCATTGATAAGTATAGATACCCGGCAAATGTGCAAGAATCTGAGCGTTATCCTAATGTAGACTGGCAGAAAGCATTATTTAATGACTATGCTATGTCTTATAATGCGAGTTTAAATGTAAGCGGCGGAACTAAATCTGTAAAATATTTTGCAAGTGCTGATTTTTTAAGTGAAGGTGATTTGTTTAAAAAGTATAATAACAATAGAGGATATGATCCGGGGTATGGTTATAATCGTCTGAATGTTAGGAGTAATTTAGATTTTCAAGTTACCCCTAGCACAGTGTTTAAAATTGGTCTTGCCGGTTCTCGCGGAGTAAAGAAAAGCCCTTGGGGTGCTTCTGGAGGTGAATATACGATGTGGGATGCAGCATATTCAACAGCTCCGGATGTTTTTATGCCTTATTATGAGGATGGTTCTTGGGGGTATTATGCGCCAAATCAAGGAAAAGCGTCAAATTCTGTGAGAAATCTTGCAATAAGCGGGATTCAATTAGTTACAACAACAAGATTAAACACAGACTTTACACTTGAACAAAATTTAGACAAAGTGTTGAAAGGACTAAGTTTTAAAGGAATGGTTGCACTAGATAATGCATTTGTAGAAGGTGATAGAGGAATAAGTGATTTATTTAACGATGTACAAGAAAAGTATATCGATCCGGTTACCGGCGTAGTTCTTTTCAAAAAAACCTATGATTCTAATAACAGGTTTGATTTTCAAGAAGGTGTAAAGTGGAGTACCACAGGAGGAAGTGTAAGAGATTATGCAACTTCACGTAAACTTTTTTATCAATTGCAGTTAAATTATCAAACAAAAATTGCTGATAATCATAATATAACAGCCTTGGGACTTTTTAGTAGAGATCAGTATGCTGTTGGAAGTGAAATTCCGCATTATAGAGAAGACTGGGTATTTCGTACTACTTATAATTATGCCGATAAATATTTTATAGAATATAATGGAGCTTATAATGGATCTGAAAAGTTTGGCAAGGCAAATCGTTTTGCATTTTTCTCTTCCGGTGGTTTAAGCTGGATTGTTTCAAAAGAAAATTTTATGAAAAGTACAGAATCTTTTCTTGATTTATTAAAGATTAGAGCTACTTACGGAGAGATTGGAGATGATAATGTTAATGGCAGATTTCTTTATCAATCTCAATGGGCATACGGTGGTAATTCGCTTTTAGGAACAACCGGTGAGGGAGCAGAAGGAAGCCCTTATACTTGGTACAAACAAGCAACTGTTGGTAATGAAGATGTACATTGGGAGAAAGCAAAGAAAAGTGACATAGGTGTTGATTTTGCTTTTTTTAAAGGATTTGTCTCAGGTACATTTGATTATTATCAGGAAGATCGAACAGATATTTTATTAAATGGCGGTAGTAGAGCAATACCTTCTTATTACGGTGCAGTAGCACCAGTTGCAAATTTAGGAGAAGTTCAAAATAAAGGATATGAATTAGAATTAAAGTTCAGTCATACTTTTGGGAATGGTTTGAATTTATGGTGGACAACTAATTTTACTCATTCAAAAAATAAAATTATAAGTGCAGATAATCCGCAGTTATTGCCAGCTTATCAAAAAAGTGAAGGGTATTCTATTGGTCAGGCTCACTCGTATGTAAGTCAGGGCTACTACAATACTTGGGATGAGTTGTATGCCAGTACAGTTCATAGCACAAATGATGCGACTAAGCTTCCGGGTAACTTTAATATCCTTGATTATAACGGTGACGGTATCATTGATGCCAAAGATAATATTCCTTATGGCTATACAGGAACACCACAAAACACTTATAATAATACAATTGGTGTTAATTGGAAAGGGTTTAGTGCGTTTGTGCAGTTTTATGGTGTAAATAATGTTACCAGACAAGTTGTTCTTACCAGTTTATCAGGACAAAATCATGTTGTGTACGATCAGGGAGCATACTGGTCACAAGATAATACGAATGCAAGTCAGCCAATGCCTCGTTGGCTAGCTACAGCTAGCCAATATAACGACGGGAGCAGGTATATGTATGACGGATCCTATCTCCGTTTAAAAAATGCTGAAATCGCTTATACTTTCGACGGAAAATCAAATTGGATAAAATCGTCAGGGCTTCAAAGCATACGATTTTATTTAAATGGAAATAATTTGTTTTTATGGTCTAATATGCCCGATGATAGAGAAGCAAATTATGCAGGAACGGGCTGGGCATCACAAGGAGCTTATCCAACTGTAAAAAGGTTCAATTTGGGGGCTAACATTATATTCTAAAATTTTTAATTATGAAGAATTATATTAAAATAATATCAAAATACAGCTTAGTTATAGGCTTATTTATACTTTCTGGATCTTGCAGTGATTATCTTGATAAATCTCCTGATTCAGATATATCTCCTGACGAGGCTTTTAAAAATTTTGAAAACTTTCAGGGATTCACCGAGGAATTGTACCAAAGCATTCCAGATTTTACCAATGGATATTGGACAAATTCATGGAATTGGGGGGAAGATGAAATTCAATCTACTGCCCGTGATTTTCATTTTGTATGTAAGATTGATAAAGGAGATTTTTGGGGCTGGCAAAACGAGTATGACGGATGGCAGGCAGGTTGGATGAACAGAGGTAATGTAAGCACAGATAATGACCGTATGCATAAGGATTTATGGACATTGGGCTGGGCAGGTATTCGTAAAGTAAATATTGGTCTTGCTAATATTGATAAAATGACAGAATATACGCAAGAAGAAAAGGACTTAATCAAAGGGCAATTGTTGTTTTTTAGAGGATGGTTTCATTTCGAGTTTATGCAGTATTTTGGAGGTCTTCCTTATATCGATACAGTACTTCCTAGTGATCAGCCTCTTAGATTGCCAAGACTTAGTTATCAAGAGTGTGCTGATAAAGCAGCTAACGATTTCAGAGCAGCAGCTGATTTACTTCCTACCAATTGGGATAATACAATTACAGGAAAAAGAACATTAGGGAAGAATGAACTTCGAATCAATAAAATAATGGCTCTGGGATATTTAGGTAAAAATTATTTATGGGCAGGAAGTCCGCTAATGAATAAAGTATCTACAGGGAGTGATACTTATAATGCAGAGTATTGTAAAAAAGCGGCTTCAGCTTTTGCAGAATTATTGAGTATTACTGAAAGCGGTAGTTCTC